>CALHAO010000241.1 GCA_937931765.1 uncultured Thiotrichaceae bacterium | reverse complement strand
AGTTTCGATATGCACGGCCAACTGGCTGATGCCGGAGAGGATGACTTTACCAGTTTCTGGCTGGGCGAAGATCAGTCCACTGCCAGTGGTTCCTTTGAGGCACCTTTTGACGGGCATCACGGCTGGTATTGGCAGAATGATGGTGATGCACCGGTGGACGTTGTTTTGACCACCAGCGGATTTTATTCGGATTTGTATATGCCTTGATGTATCAATAAATTATTGAAATAGCCCCCTAAAATCATAATGTGATTACGAAAACAAACCCCTAAAATCATAATCTACTCAACACTCTGCTATACTTTGCATACGTTCACTGGGAAGAAATAACGTATGCAGCGCCAACAAATTCAATTTTTACAGAAGTGGTTACAGAATAAAAACAGCAAGCCACTCATTATTCGTGGGGCGCGGCAGGTAGGTAAATCAACCTTGGTGGAGTTATTTGCGCAACAACAATCCCGCGCCTTGCTCAATGTAAACCTTGAACGCTACCCTGAACTTACGTCCGCTTTCATCAGCAATGACCCCGAACAAATTCTGAATGAGATTGCCGCACTGCCCCGCATGCCGGACTATAACGAACAGGCGCTGCTCTTTCTGGATGAGATACAAGCCATCCCGTTGGCCATTCCGGCTTTGCGCTATTTTTATGAAGACCTGCCCAACCTGCCGGTGATCAGCGCGGGATCATTGCTGGAATTCACGCTGTCTGATCACCAGTTCTCCATGCCTGTTGGCAGAATTCAGTACCTGCACATGGGGCCGATGACTTTCTCTGAGTTTCTGGCGGCGCTGGATGAGGACAAGCTACACCGCATCGTTACGGAATATATGCCCGGCGATGAAATAGGCGAGGTAGCCCACAAGCGTCTGTTGCAACTGTTGCGTAGTTATTATTTTGTAGGTGGCATGCCGGAAGCAGTGGCTACTTTTGCGGATACACGCAGCTATCAACCGGTGAGTGAAGTGCATAATTCAATTATCGAAACCTACCGCGAAGATTTCCCCAAATACGGCAATAGCCGCGACCTGAACCGGATGCTAAATGTGTTCAACTTCGCGGCGCGTAATACCGGTGTGAAGGTAAAATATAGCAATATTTCCCGTGAGGATCAAAGTGCTACGCTGAAAAAAGATCTAGAATTGCTGTGTATGGCTCGTGTTATCAGCAAGGTGATACACAGCCATTGTTCCGGCATGCCACTTCAGGCCAGCCTTGATGAGAAGGTTTATAAACTGTTATTTCTGGATGTCGGGCTGATGAATGCTATCAGTGGTCTGAACTGGCGAACCTTATCGCAGCTGGATGACACACGCCTGATTAATGAAGGGGCTATTGCCGAACAGTTTATTGGCCAGCACTTACAAACCCTGCTGGCTGATTCGCCTAACCGTGAGCTGACTTACTGGCTGCGGGAAGGGCGTGCTGCCAATGCTGAAGTGGATTATGTCATAGCGCTGGCAGGAAAGATTATCCCCATTGAAATCAAAGCAGGAGCCAGTGGCAGCATGAGATCCCTGCACCAGTTTATGGGAGAAAAGCAGGCTGATATGGCTGTGCGATTTGATGCCTCACTCCCCTCAGTCAGCACTGTGCAGGCCACCATTAATACAGGGAAGCAAACAAAGGATGTCAGCTATCCTCTATATTCATTGCCGTTGTATCTGGTTGAACGGCTGGGTGTTATTGCTGACGCTGTGTAACTTTTGTAATAACACAGCTTCCGATACCAACGGGCATCCGGAGAGATAAAAACCTACTTCCCATCACCCTTGCCCTTAAAACCACCCATCATGCCCATCCACTGCTTGGCAAAATCCATGTTATTGCCAACAGAGCCAGAAAAAATCGACATAGGGTCAAAACCTTCAGCACCTTCTTTCAATTTCGTCATCATCTCTTCCATAACCTTTTCATTGAAAGCCTGCACATCCGGCAAGCCCATCAGGCGACGTAATTCTTCCGGGCTAATATCCACATCAAATTTTATATTCATTCGGCTACTCCTTAGCTTGATTGCACTTTATTGGGTTTATCTTTTTATAATGATGCCACACTGCTTATTCTTCAAGACTATACTTAATGTGAAAGTTGAAAACTTTCATGCTTGCGGGCTGAAATCTTTTCGTGCTCGTTACATAAACTACCGTGAGTCAGTTCGATCCCCATGTCCGAGCAAACAGAAAACGAGGCCAACGATGTAACACCGGAAGCTACTCCAACACCACGTAGCCGGTTTTCGCTGCGCCGCTTGTTCTCCCATCTTTTTGAAAGCCTACAATGGCTCACTGAACGCACCATCAATCTGCTGCGATTGGTGGTTACGCTGGCAATGTTCTCGGTAGTAGCTTTCATTATTTATAACGCCTACGACACGCGTAATACTGTCGCCGTTAAGCCTTTCCAGGTACCGGTTTCTGTGGGCCGCGACACCCATGAACATGCTGGACGGATTATTGCTAACCAATTAAACCGCCACTTGTTGGAAACGCAAAACATTCTGCGTGAACAGCTACAGATCGATATTGATCAACCAGTACCGGATGAAGAATCGGTGTTGATCGAAGGTGAAAGCATCAAGCTGCCAGAAACCGGCATTACCATTGATAACGTAATCGAGTTTATATCCGGTATTTTCGGACGTAAAAATCTCAGCGGCGCAGTTTATTTCGAATCCGAAAAAGAGGGCGATGGGAGAGCAGATAAACTGCATCTTCAGCTATCACTTCGGGGCCGGATTATCAGTCTGAGTGAAAATAATCTGGCTCAGGCGGAACGTGACGGGCTACCGGAAACGCAAAAAGACCGGCTAAATATGAGGCTGATTTCAGCCATGCTCAAAACCCGTAGCAAGGAAATTCTCAGCATAGCTTCTGAAGATCACAACCTGTATTACTACTGTACTCGTGACGTAGCGTCCATTGAACATAAGGGGCCGCATAAGGACTTCTTTGTCTACTGTAATCGGCTGCGGGATGGTAGCGCAACACCGGACAAGCTTGAGCAGCTTAAGCTGGATTTAGAAAAGGCTGGTCATCGCCCTGACAATAAGACCATTATCGGTTCCGTCGTTACTTATATTAATAGCGAAGTTGACCGCAAGCAGCTGGCACTCTGCCAGTCAGGAAAAGCCAAGGACAAGATATGTAAAGAAATCAGCCTGGCCAAAGCACCAACGCCTCCGTCGAGACCGGCTACAAGCGTTTCTGCTGTGACA
>CALHAO010000240.1 GCA_937931765.1 uncultured Thiotrichaceae bacterium | reverse complement strand
TGCCCGCATTGGCCAGTACCGTGCTGGCTGAAGTGGAGCCGAGTGCTGCTGTGACTGAACTATTGGCTCGCTGGGCGCAACTGAGCGATAAGCCGATTGTGCTAATGCTGGATGAAGTTGACACTCTGATAGGTGATACGCTCAATTCGCTATTACGGCAAATCCGCACTGGCTATATGCAGCGGCCCCGCGCTTTTCCTCAAAGCATTATCCTGTGCGGGGTACGTGACGTGCGCGATTATCGTATGAATGTCTCGGGGGAAGATATTATTCTTGGCGGTAGTGCGTTTAATATCAAAACCGAATCGCTGCGTATGGGGAATTTCAGCCCTGCAGAAATACAAGACTTATACGCCCAGCACACCATCGAAACCGGACAGATATTCGAGGAAGGTATTTTCCTGGAGCTGTGGGAAGATACTCATGGTCAACCATGGTTGGTGAATGCACTTGGTAATGAATTAACCTGGAAGGATAAAAGCGCCCGTGACCGCAGCACAACCATCACATTGGAACGTTACTATGCCGCACGCGAACGTTTGATTCGTTCTCGTGCTACGCATCTCGACCAGCTTGCCAACCAGCTACGCGAACCGCGTGTGCACCAGGTGGTAGCGGCGATTCTGGCGGGTGATGAAGCGATTCCCAACCTCAAGAATGATGATTTGCAGTATGTTGAGGATTTGGGGTTGATTAAAACCCGACCTCATATCAGCATCAGTAACCGTATTTATCAGGAAATCATCCCGCGTGAAATCACCTGGCAATGGCAATCCACCATCACCAATCAAAAGCAGGCATGGTATGTACTACCCAACGGTCGACTTGACATGCCTGCTCTACTGAGGGCTTTCCAGCAGTTTTTTCGCGAGCATTCGGATATTTGGCTACAAGGTCTGGCTTTTAAAGAGGCGGGGCCACAACTCATTATGCAAGCCTTTTTACAGCGCATTATCAATGGTGGCGGGCGCATTCAGCGCGAATATGCCTTGGGGCGTAAATTCACTGACCTCTACATCGAATGGCCAACGGATGAAGAGAAAGGGTTTTACGGCGAAGTACAGCGCGTGGTAATCGAGCTGAAAATTTTGTATGCCAATTTGGATAAAACTATTGATAGTGGTGTACAGCAGGTCATTGATTACGCGCAGCGCTGTGGGGCAGAAGAAGTACATTTGGTCATTTTTAATCGTGATGATGAGGTTAGCTGGGATGATAAAGTGTGGGAGCAGGAACGGGCAGAGGGTGATTGGCAGGTAATGGTGTGGGGAAGCTGAGAGTTGAAATAACTCAAAAGAATCAGGGCGCTGTTCCTATCGCGCAATCTGCTAAACTAACATTATACGAATTGATTGCGAGGGGTAACAGCATGCAAGCCACCTACATCAGTCCACTGACCGATTTTGGCTTTAAAAAATTTTTTGGCGAAGAATCGAATAAAGACTTGTTGATCAGCTTTTTGAACAGTTTCCTGCCTAAAATACACCAGATAGAGGATTTGCAGTACACGAAGAATGAGTATCAAGGTATCAGTCCGCTGGATCGTCGGGCTATCTTTGATCTCAACTGTGTCAGCGTTCAGGGCGAACGTTTTATTGTTGAATTACAAAAGGTAAAGCAGGCTTATTTCAAGGATCGCAGTCTGTATTACTCAACGTTTGCTATTCAGGAGCAAGCGCTGAAAGGGGAGTGGAATTACCAGTTATCAACTGTCTATACCATCGGCATACTCGATTTTGTGATGGACGAGCATGAAACCGAGGTGCTTTACCATGCGCAGTTGAAAGATCAGCATAACCGGGTGTTTTTTGATAAGTTGAACTTTATTTACATCATCCTGCCCCGCTTTACCAAGCAAGTACATGAGCTGGAGACGTTGCAGGATAAGTGGTTGTATACCTTCTGTCATTTGCATCAGCTTGATGGTTTGCCGGAGGTATTGCAGGAGACGGTGTTCAAAAAACTATTTACTGAAGCTCAGTTAGCAACGTTTAAACCACGTGACCGCCAAGCCTATGAAGAAAGTCTGAAATACTACCGTGATCTGAAGAATTCAAATGATACAGCCCATCAGGAAGGGCGGAAGGAAACGGCAGTTCGCATGTTGAAAAAGGGTTATCTCGTTGATGATATTGCGGGGTTGACGGAATTGTCGATTACTGAAATTAATCAACTGAAATCAGAAAGGAGGTGACTTCAGTGCTGTGTGGTTAGTTTCCAAGCAGCAACCCGTAGAGAGGCCAAAACCAGTGGAAAAGTCATTACCTTATATTGATAAAGAGGGCGAAGTTCGCGAGCTGGATGCAGTGGATTTCGCCAAATTTAGGCCAGCTCATGAGGTGCTGCCGGATTCGTTAAAGAAAAAACTAGGTGTGCGTGGACCACAGAAAACCTTGTTGAAAGTACCTACGACTATCCGTGTTGATGCAGATTTGCTGGAAGCTATGCGTGCGTCCGGTAAGGGCTGGCAGACACGGGCTAATGATGCTTTGCGTGACTGGATGAGAGAGCAAAACGCTTTGTAATCTGCTTGGTTTCTGGTGTGTCGTCCCCGGTATTCGGTCTATGCTAAAATGAAAAATCTACGCTATGGATAAATATCATGACAAGAGTTGCTATATCGCCAGTACAAAGTGACAGTGGTCACACTTTTTTTAATGCTGTAGCAGGTAACAAATACACAAAGGGGAGAACAGCCGGTGAGGCACTAGATGCTTTAAATGAGCAGCTTGGCGATGATGAAGGTACTACGCTCATTATTGTCCAAAATTATCGCCCTGACTGTTTTTTT
>CALHAO010000239.1 GCA_937931765.1 uncultured Thiotrichaceae bacterium | reverse complement strand
ATATTCAGAGCCAATTGCACATCATTGGCCCGCTTACCGGTGCTGATAGTCATATTACTGCCCTGAATCGTCACGGTTTGTCCCGGAATACCTTGTGGACGGGTGATATTCAGCGTCAGCTCCTCGCCCGGCCAGGGCAGCCAAACCGGTGCAACCTGTGCGTCTTCTCGGTCAAAACGATTCACCGGCAGCCCTTCCGCTTCCAGGTGCCAGACAGGACTCGCCGCCACGTACCAACTTTCCAGATAATCCGCGTTATTCGCCGCTTTCAGTAAAATGGTTTCGCCCGGATTCAGGCGCGATGACCAGCTCACCTGCATTTGCTGCGCGCCCAGATTCACCCGCACCTTATTCTGACGGATGCTGAGTTGATCACTCATCGGCTGCTCATTGGGTAATAACGGAATATTCAGACTCAGCGGCGTGTCCAGCGGCGTTAAACGCTTCACCGTCGTTTCCACATGCCAATCCAGCCCAAGGTGCAAACGCCGCTCCACCTTGACAAAAGTCGGCAGAATATTCTGCTCCATTTCCAGCGTCGCCTGCTCAGTTTTGCTCAGCACACGGTTTAACTGCAGCTGCGACTCCGGCGTGCCATTGTCACGGATACCGGTAATCGTCCAGTTCTTATCCAACGGACTGCGCAGGCTGACATAATGCGGGCGCATCGCTAGCGGCAATGGCACACTGTTCCGCGCCGGAAGCACACCACGTAACTGCACCTCATGCCGACCGGCGGGCAGCGCCAACCACAATTGCTGGGCCGCATCACGCCGTATCGCCTGTGCCGCCTGCTGATCCAGCAGAATGTCACTGGCCAGCCAGGTATCCTGACTACCCGGTAATGGAATGGCGGTTTCAACCGAGGCATGTACCGACAAACGCGCCGACAGCACGCCGCCATCAATCGCCAACTCCATGTGCTCAATCTGAGCACAATTAGGTAAACAATCCGGTGTTTTAATCAGCCGCTGCTTCAGGGTTTGTAAGGTCTGTTGATCCGGTATCACTTCGGCCTGCACCGGATCATTGCCTAGCAATAACGCCGGAAGCAACAGGAGTGGCAACATTTTCACAGTGTTCTGTTTAATATTACGCTTAAACCACTGGCCAATATTTTTGCTCATCAAACCGCCCTTTTCCAGTCCTAACATGCGCCATGACAAAACCAACAGCAGGGCAATACCCAGTAACTTAATCAACAGATTCACCTTCGGGCTAACCAACACCAAACGACTGCTTTCATCGGCTTTCACCGGCCCCGACCAGTTGAGGCGAATACTATTGTAACCCTGCCAGTTTGGTAAACCCGGCCCGGTCTGAATCATGCTATTCGGGTCGATGGCTTTCATATCGTACTTACTCCCATAACCTTTCTTCCTAGGTTTTGGAGCGGGGGCCGGACGTGGCTTAGCCACTTCATTAGCCCATTCTTTAGTCATTTGGCGTGCACTGGATTCTTGCTGCACCATCGAATTCATTTGATCCATCGCCATACCCGGTGGCTCCATAACAACTTCACCCGACATTGCAGACACCGATGCACTTTGATACTCAGCACGCTCAGATGTCTGAAAATGGTGTTCCAACTGCGGGTACAAACCAACACGAATCGTCGTGATCAGATACGGCAGCACAATAATCGCCAGCACCAACAAACTCAGCCAACGGTAATAACCCAACCACTGTTTAAACCAGCCGTCGGGCAACACACGCAGCAAGGCCACCACCGCTAATAAATTCAGCCAGATAAACTGCGGCGAACCATGTTGGTGCCAGATGAATACCAGCGTCAGCAGCGAGAAAGCACCCCAGCGCCAGCCATATAAATAACCAATCGCCAGCGCGGTAATCAGCACCAGAAATAAGTCCAGCAAACTCCAGTCTTCAATCCAGCTATCCGGCAGATTATCTGTGCCACTGCTAGAAAACAGAAACCAGCCCGGTGGCAGGTGTAGATGGGTTTCAACCCGCTGTAAATCATGCTGCCAGCCATTCACCGGCGGTTGTGAACGCGAGCCGGTATAACGACTTTCGGCCTTCATATTAACCCGTTCACTGCGAATCTCGACACCCGCTGCGCCCTCATCTGTTTCACGGGTAATAAACTGCGCCTGACCATTAATCTGCACCCGCCCCAGCTCCAATGTTGGCAGAACATTCAACCGTGATTGCTGCACCAGCGAGCCACTCAGTGTGTCATTTAAGGTATAACCCTTACCATCAAAATCCAGCCACATCTCACGATTCAAGCGCAACTGCGACTTTTTAGTCTGCGCCACACCGCGCTGAATCACACTGAGTTTCATGGTAGCTTCGGGAGCCATCAGATAAGCAGGCAGCGACTTCCACTGTGCAGGCAAGCGGGTCTGATTCGGATCAATACTATTCACATCCTGCACTTCCACCTGACGCATCGTGCTATCGGCCTGAAATACCCAGACTTCCTGTTGTGGCCACGGTTCTTTACTGCTCGGGAGGGTGAATGCTGTGCGGTCTGATTGACTGCGGCCAGTGATTTCCAGCGTCCATTCACCAGGACGTAATTGCAGTTGCAACTGCTGCTTGCCATTGATTCGAGCGGGTAGTTCACTCTTCACACTCAGCGGAATAAAATCAGCTAGCAATACCGGCGACAACACAGCATTACGCTGTTTACCGGAGACTCTTAATTTAATGGAAGTCACCACCTGAATCGGATGGCTGTCGATCACTTTGCGGAATACCTGAATATCCAGATTATCCTCGCTGACGGTTTCGGTTTTACCCTGGGTCAGCCATAACTGATGTTGCGCATTAAAACTCGGGCTTTTAATCGCCTTGCCATTCACCTGTAAATCAATCAGGCCGGATTGTGGCGTGATGCGTAGCGCTTTGGGCAGCTTCTGCCAGAGAAATTTACCGTTGATGATGTGTTGCCCGGCGGCTAAGGTAACATGCGGAAAGCCACCCTTCTCTTCTACTAGCAGCAATTCACCCTGCTCATTGCTCACCTGCTGCGGCCAGTTATCCTGATCACCCGGTAAGCGCACCTGTGTTTTTGCATACACCTGCCATTGCTGGCTGAATGAACCGCCTTTTTCATCTAATGCCAATTGTAAACGTGATGGCCAGCGGCAGGCCCGTTGTTGTGAGTTATATTGGTAAGGGCAAGTCAGCTCTTTTTCGCCGTATAAAGCCCA
>CALHAO010000238.1 GCA_937931765.1 uncultured Thiotrichaceae bacterium | reverse complement strand
CTGCGGTGCATTGGTGTAACGAATCAGGAATTCCCAATCAAACTGATCATGCTTTAATAAGACATGCATCATCGACAAGGCCAGCATCGCATCGGTACCCGGCTTAATACCGACCCACTCATCTGCAATCGCCTGATAACCCGTACGCGCCGGATTGATCGAAACGAACTTACCGCCGTTACGCTTCAGTTTTTCCAGACCAATTTTGATCGGGTTTGATGCGTGGTCATCAGCAACGCCCCACATCATGAAATATTTAGTGCGCTCCCAATCCGGATCACCAAACTCCCAGAACGCATGGCCCATAGTGTACAAACCACCGGCTGCCATGTTCACCGAACAAAAACCACCATGAGCAGCCCAGTTCAATGTACCGAACTGACTCGCCCAGAAACCGGTGAGTGCCTGCATCTGATCACGGCCTGTAAAATAGGCCAGCTTTAACGGATCAGTCTCACGGATTTTGCGTAAACGCTCTTCCAGAATATCCAGCGCCTCAGCCATCGAAATCGCTTCAAACTCACCCGCGCCACGCTCAGTACCCGGCTTACGTAGCAGCGGTGTCTGTAGCTTAGCAGGTGAATTCTGCTTCATGATCCCCGCATTACCCTTGGCACAAAGCACACCTTTATTAACAGGGTGATCACGGTTTCCTTGGATATAACGAACCTGGTTATTCTCAACCGTTACTTTTATGCCGCAACGGCATGCACACATGTAACAGGTCGTCGCTTTGACTTCCTGCTCACTGCGTTTCTCAAACTCGGGTAATGCGCTCATTTTAATCTCGAATATTAGAAAACAATAATATACTGACTCAACATAACATAGTGCTTTATATCCATTCACTATTCAACAATAAAATTTATTGGCTCATATAGACAAATTTAATTAACAAAATCAATCCCTCTTTTGAAGTACAGCCAAGCGGAGATCTTCTACCAATCATCGGCTTCCATCCGGTAAACCTCTGATTCATTGTCCATTATCGTATCAGTGAAAGACTAATAGTCAGTCTTCTTCACAATTATTTGCTTGCTGGCACAAACAACTAAACAAGAGAACCGACGTGCAACCCAAAAAACTGCAACTGATTTCGAGTGGCGTAATCCTGTTGAGCGGCTTGTTATTACTAAGCACGCTAAGACAAGACACCTTCCCTCAAAGTGCCTGGAAAAAGTCATGCGAGGATTGGGCAACCTTTAAAGCTCAGCACGTTGAGCTGAATAATAATACCTGGGGAAAACAGGACATAAAGGACTATGAACAATGTATCTATCAAAATGTCAACAATCCAACTTACATGGGCTGGAGCTGGAAATGGCCGAAACAGCAGACCGGTGTCAAATCTTATCCAAGTCTGATGCATGGCTACAAACCCTGGAATAAACATTCAACTACTCAAGCACTACCTCTGCAACTGAACAAACTGGAAACCCTAAAAGTCAGTTTTTCAGTTGAAACGAAGTATCAAGGTGCAGTCAATCTGCTGCTTGAAGCCTGGTTAACTAATTCACCTAAGCCCGGCCCCTATAACCGTACCAGCGAAATTGCCATCCATCTGATGCAGAACGAATGGCCGGGACAAGGTGGAGAATATCATGCGTCAACCCAGATCGATGGTCATAAATATGATGTGTATATCAATCATAAAATGGTCGTTCCCGGTGACGATCACACCTGGTCTTACCTGAGCTTTGTCAATACCGGCAAGCCTATTTTAGCCGCAGAAATCAACCTGAAAGCTTTTATCGATTATCTGCTCAAGGAGAAAATGATTATACCAACGGAATATCTTACCTCAGTTGAACTGGGCAATGAAATAGATCACGGACAGGGAGAAACCCGTATTAACAGCTTCCATGTCCAAACCCATAATTAATCAGCTTCATCTACAAAAATTAAGTAAATACTCGTACGGTATTAAGGAATACGTCAATGGAATTATCAACAGCCAGGGCACAATGGGGGGTACCCTTATTTGACGAAAATTATCAGGGATTACCTGCCAAATCATTTAATTTACTGGAAACTGCCGACCGGTTTTCTGGCCTACTGGGCATAGCCTGCTTTATCAACACCGGGCTTGAGCAAGGCGAAACCGTCACGCTAATCACCTTTGACTCGCCTGAAAATATACTCAAAAAATTCAACAAGTTGGGCTTCGATTACACCGACATGATTGCCTGTGAACGACTATTTATTTTGTCGTACAAAACCACCTTCACCCGTTCACTCAACATCTCAACAGATTATCAGGCGCTATTCACCGAGATTGAAGATCTCAGTAACTACAAAGCGACCCGACTGGCCTTTTTAAACGCGGATCTGTTGTTCAACCTGGAGAGTTACAACCTGACCACAATATCTGTCAGCAAAATCCATCAGGCAGCTGAACGGATTGCAGGCACTATTCTGGCTCAATACACCACTATTGATGATGTAGCACACCGACGCCTGCGCAGTATTAGCACCTCTTTACTCGATTGCTATCTGGTCATCAGCCGTAAACATGACAATAAAATGTCGCTGGAAGTGAAAACTTACCACTAGCCCGGAGACTCATGTGACTCAAGCAAATTTCAGTTCAGTTATCCGCATAGTCATTATGCTGACAACACTTATCTATTTGTCGCTATGCTTAATGGGCGGGCTGGAAGCATCCTACCCATTACAATCTGCAGTCGTGCATTTTTTCATTTTCCTGGCCAGCCTGCTCGTTCTCCGGCATTTACTGTTACTGGCATCGGCATGGGTAGAGACTTCACTCCCTCCCACCCAGTGGCCCCGGCAAGATGACTGGCAGCCACTGGTCAGTATTATTATTCCGGCTTACAACGAAGAAGAAGTTATTGAGGCCTCACTCAATAGCTTGCTAGCCCTCGAATATGACAATTACGAAATCATTATGGTGGATGATGGCAGTACAGACAGCACAGTAGACATCGTTAAACACCTCATCCGTCATAACAACCCGAAACTTATCCCTACACGCGTTATTGCCCAAAGTAATGGCGGCAAAGCAAATGCCTTAAATACCGGTCTGATCCATGCGTCAGGCGAATTTGTACTGTGTGTTGATTCAGATTCACGCATCATCCCTGACAGCTTACAAAAAGGTTTGCGCCATTTCAGAAATAAGCGTGTCGCAGCAGTGGCCGGGAATATTATCGTGGCTAATGAAAGCAACCTGATTACCCGTTTCCAGCAGCTGGAATACATGCTCAGTCAGAATTTTATTCGCCGGGGCTTATCGCTGTTTGGTGTTGTCACGGTCATACCCGGCCCGATTGGATTATTCCGCAAATCAGCCCTATCACAGGCGCGTGGATACGATGAAGACAAACAATTGTTTGCGGAAGATGCTGATTTAACCGTCAGGCTATTGGCACTAGGCTGGCACATCAGCAGTGATGAAGGCATGCAAGCGGTGACTGAAGCACCTGACACCATTAGTAGCATGCTTCGCCAACGGTATCGCTGGAAGCGGGGCATTTATCAGGTACTGCATAATAATTTTTTCGAACTGCTGACGGCTCCGGGCAAACGTCGGTCACTGATTGCCATCCTACTGGTATTAGAAGGCTTTTTGTTTGAAGTGCTCGGGTTTGGCGTTACCTTATTTATGCTCAGCAATATTATTCTGCTGGGTGAAATTAAACTGGTGCTCGGCTGGCTCATACTGCTGTTTGCCCTCGATATACTCACACTTTTTCAGGCAGCAAGTCCAAAGCAGTTTCTGAAATACCTGCCTCTGCTGATATTACAAAAACTAACCTATACCTTCGCACTACAAACCTGGGGAGTACTCGCCCTGCTGGACGAATGGCGCGCCAGTAAAATGACCTGGGACAAAGTTGAGCGACTGGGTTTATTACATCAGGGTAGCAACTCATGAACTGGTCACTCATCGCCATGATGTTGTTAGTTTTTATGATTACGCTCATTGTGGCGACAACCGCCATTTTCTTTATCCGCCACTGGGCGAATAGACCCTCCAGAGGCAGCCTGCTTTCTGAGAATAATGAAGGTGTTTTCTTCAAACGCTACATGCCAGCACAACCTCAGGCACTAGAACATCAAGGCAAAAAGCGCAGTCCAATCAACTTACGCAAATCAGCGCAACACATATTAAGCTTAGCAGTAGCACTCAGCATTCTGGGCCTGCTGGGCACAGCTACCTATGTCAATCGTGACAAATTAGCCTCTCAGATAGATCTTAATGAACAAGACCTGACAGCACTAAAACAGCAAAAATATCACTGGGAGCAAAATGACTCCCAACCACTGCCGGAGCTGGCTATTTATATCAACCAGTTACGTGAACAAAAACAGGGACTGGTATTAATAAGCCCTTTATTCCACGAAGAATGGCCTGCCCACACTGGCAATTTCACCCAGCAAGCCAGGAAACACTGGGAAACTTTCGCTAAAAAACATGACTTGATTGTAAAACACTGCGAATGGTCAAAAATAACAAAGTGCCGGAAAGACCATGAGAACTGGATCAATATATTATTACCGGGCTTATGGGATCGCACTGGTACGCAGAAATTACTGCAGCAAGGCGCAAAAATCATCGCCTATGGCCCGCCGTTACAGACTTATATTGAAAAAAATATTCCTTTTGAATTTTATGGCCTGACATTTGAACATGGCAATAACTCCGGTAATGCAGATCTGAGTTTGGTGGGTGACAAAGAATTAACGCTTGGTTTTGATGCGGGCATGATTATAGAACTTCAATCTGCCTTCCCTCATTACCAGGCTAACTCAGACTCACCTCAGGGTGTATCCATCAACCGCAGGCACCTTGCCGGTGGTAATAGCCACACCCGGCTATTTGCCAAATCATTCAGCAGCGCAAATGAAAAAACTTCCCTTCCAAGCATGGAAGTCTCCGACTTCCACAATAAAGGACGTTTAATATGGATGGACTTTTCTCCCAATGATGACGCCCATGAAAACCTGACGCCTTATTATCTCCACTCCTTATTGGCATCACTATTTCGTTATCTGGAAGGTGAACCCTACTCAGCATGGGCTAACTGGCCTGACGGAAAATCGTTTGCGGCGCTTTTAGAAGAAGATACGGAAGATCAATTTGCCAATGCCCGCCATGTAGCCGAATACTTTAAAGACAAGAATTACCCCATTACCTGGTATGCATTGTCCAATGAAGCTCAAAACAACCGCGATTTAAGCCGGTTTCTGGCAGAAACAGGCGAAATTGCCTGCCATGGTGATAACCACATGGACTTCCCGATACAAAGCCTCAGTTTACAGCATTATAGAATTGCACGTTGCCGCAAAGTGATGGAAGAGCTGACCGGCCAAACTGTTGTCTCCTTCAGACCTCCCAGAGAAGAATACAATACAGATACCCTCCATGCCATGGCCAACAATGGCATTCGTCAATTTATTGCCGAAGTGTCGGGCAATCGCTTTACACCCACCATCTATAGCCATGAAAAAGATGCAATGGCTTTAATCTCCATCCCCCGCATGAACTCAGATGATTACCTGCTCTGGGATGAGCTGGAGTTATCCGACAAAGAAAGCACGATGCAACTAAAGCAGGAAATGGACTGGATAAAAAATATCGGTGGCATATTCATGTTCAGCTTCCACTCCCAGTATATGAACGACCAGAAACACTTACAAACCGTTAAAGATCTCGCGGATCATATTCACAATAACCAGGCATTTTTTGCGACCACCAGCGACATTGCTGATTGGTGGCGTCTGCGCACGCAACTTCAACAAAATATAACACCAGACAACGCACTGATTCACAAATTTAACCCTGTTCTTCTGAGCGTCGATTCAGCAGGACAACTTCAACAACAAATCATCACGACATCCACGGATATCAGCATGATTAAACAAAGGAAGAACCATGAACCCTAAAGCACTTTCTCTTATTATCAGCACATCCCTGTTATCCCTGCCACTGGCCCAGTTACAGGCGGGTGGAAGCAACCACTTGTATGGCATGGAAGCTGAAACAGTCAGCACCTCTTCAGATTTTGAGCGCCACAGCATCAACTTTAATTATGGTGCCAGCCAACAAGGACAAGAAGGATTTGGTGGCACAGCGGCGCACCACCGCATCGAAGACGAACATGTGTCTTACCGCGCCAATGAAATCAAACTTAGAGCAGGTCGCCAACTCAATGACACCTTTTATGTTGAAGGTGGTGTAGGTGCTGCCAAGGTTGACTCACAGGATGATCACCGCTCAGAAAACCTAACGACCTATCAGGTCGGAGCAAAAGCCACACTCGGTGAACAACTCTCTGTTGGCATTCAACATGAAAAAGACTTCGCCTACCGCAATCAAATTTTAACCAATCAGCATGGCCAGATCCTCAATGCCAAAACAACGAAGGCCGATGTGAAATACCGCCCAACAGAGCGCGTCCGCTTAGAAGCTGACAATACCTACCGTAAACTCAGCGATGGCAATAGCTCAAAGGCGTATAAAGTCGGTGCATACTACGGCATCTCGCCTAGCTGGCCTTACATTTGGGCCGGAGTGGAGTACAGCACGCTGGACTTCAAATACCAGGATGAAGGTTACTGGACACCGGAAAACTACCGCTCTGTCGCTGCCACCTTTACCGCCAGTTATCCGGTGAACGACAAACTCAGTATGAACACCAGCCTCAACGTTAACCGCAGCAAAGATGATGCTTCCAATGATTATGGCACGGGCTATTACGCATCGGTTGGGGCTGATATGAAAATATCTCCTAACAGCACACTCACTGCCAATGCGCACTATATTAAATCTCAGCAAGAAGCTTCTGACTGGGATGAGACCGGTGCCAATATTGGACTGAAATTCAACCATTATTAAACAATTCAGGCACGCCCGTAATCAATAAAACCGACGCGCCGCTTAGTTAATAATAGAAACATTTACACCAAAAGGGAGAGGCACCGTCTTCTCCCTTCCTAAACATACCTGCCCTACTCACAATTCCTCACCCCCAACCCACTCATCAACACTTTAATGCCACTAATAATCCAAATTTATTACTTATCCCACAAAAGCCACCGCTAACAGCATTTTCAATACCTCAATCCCTCACCAGCCATTAAATTTACTTATATGAATAAAAAGTAAATCGCCTTTTACATCGGTAAGAAAATGCAATCAGGAATTAAAATGAACATTATTAATCCATTCAAAGCGGCAGGGCTATCGTTGTTAATCACTTTATTCAGCGCTACGCTTCAGGCCAACGACACCGATCCACTCAGCCCCGATGAATTGGAAAATGCGTTAACTCTCTCGGCATCAGCCAGCACAACAAACCTCCGCAGCCAACGCAGCACGTCAGCTAGCAACACGGCTAAAGAGCTATTGCTGGTCGAGCGCCGCCCGATGGATAAAGAGCAGATAGCACAGCGACTGGCCGATGTTTATCATTACGATTACAGCAACAATGAAACCATTCATAGCATTGTTGACCTGGACACACAGCAGGTTCTTTCCACGGAGCATCAGCAGTATCTACAATTACCGCTGACCGAAAATGAGTTACAGCGCAGCAGCGACATTATCTTTGCGGACGTGGAAGAGTCTGTGCTGATTAAAAACGAATATCAGCGCATTACCGGCAGATACCTCAGCTCACCCAAACAGCTCAATATTAAAGCTTTTGCCTTTTCAGCAGACACACTGCCTGAGCAATTAAACCCCGCCTCACAACAATGTGGCCTGCACCGTTGCGCCCAGGTGCTGTTATACACCCATGACTCCATCGTGTTTGAAATTAGCCCGATCGTGAATCTTTCTGCTGGCATC
>CALHAO010000237.1 GCA_937931765.1 uncultured Thiotrichaceae bacterium | reverse complement strand
TCAGCGCAGGAAGACATTATGCCAACACCCCGCGAAGCCGCACTGGCCAATTTACAGCAACACACAGCAGAACCTACCGGCCAGGTTGAATATAACTCCAGTGGTAAAGTACTGGTGATTGGGGGTGAAAATGCCCTACAGGCTGCCACGCAAATGCAGGCTCCGTTACAGGCGACTGTGCTGTTGACTGAGCCTTCAGATCTGGCAGCTGGGAAATCTTTTGTTACGTTACAAGGCGAGCGAAGTATTAGCCTGGATGGCTGGCTGGGGCAGTTTGAACTGACGCTCAGTGACAATATGGGTAATACAGAAACCCTGAACAGTGATCTGATACTGGACATGAGTACCGATGCACTGATGACACAACAGGTCAAAGCACCGGGGTATTTTCATACTGACGCTGATGGCCTTGAAGCCGTGTTAGCAGACATGTCGGAATTAGAA
Organism: uncultured Thiotrichaceae bacterium; assembly: GCA_937931765.1. Lineage (GTDB taxonomy): Bacteria > Pseudomonadota > Gammaproteobacteria > Thiotrichales > Thiotrichaceae > Thiolinea. The sequence goes on along the minus strand of CALHAO010000237.1, from coordinate 3,132 downwards.
GGCACCTTCGCCAAACCACGCTATTTTGACTACAACCCCGACATTTGCGCCCATGCCAGCAGCGGCCTGAGTGGTTGCCGCAATTGTATTGATGCCTGCCCTACGGAAGCGATTATTTCCATTGGCGAAAAGATTAAGGTAGAACCGAGCCTCTGTCAGGGCGGTGGCACTTGTGCGACAGTTTGTCCCACTGGTGCGATTCGTTATAACTTTCCTGCCCCTCGCCACCATGTCGATCAGCTACGGCGCATGCTGAAATCATGGCGTGATACTGGCGGTGGTGATGTCACTGTGTTACTGCATTCGGGTGAAAATACGCCAGATACTGACTCTCTGCCAGAACATATCCTACCATTTCCACTGGAAGAACTCGCCAGTGCCGGTGCGGAAATATGGGCTGCCGCACTGAGTTTTGGTGCCAAACAAATTCTATTGTTAGATGCCGATGACACCCCACCGGTATCACATCAGCACTTACGCCACCAAATCAGCATCCTGGGCACACAACTGGCAGGACTGGGTTACCCCGACGATGCCGTACGGTTGATACCTGCATTGCCTAAAAATGTCAGCGAATGGGCTGATATATTGACGGTTCAGGAAGGTATGCCGCAAATGCCGTATTTCCCACCAGCTACGCAGGGCGGCATGAATGATAAACGCCAGCAATGGCTGTTCGCACTGGATCACCTGTACAAACATGCAGCCGAACCGGAAGAACAAATACCGCTGCCCGCCGGTGCGCCTTTCGGGCGTATTAAAGTGGATAAAGAGGCCTGCACCTTATGTATGGCCTGCACCACGATTTGCCCCGCCAGTGCGCTAAGTGGCGGCACTGATTCACCGCAGTTACGTTTGTTTACCGCGAACTGTGTGCAATGCGGCTTGTGTGCAACGGGCTGCCCGGAGAAGGCCATCACGCTAGAACCTGTGTTCATGGCTAATCGTGAGTCACGTAACCGTACTCAGTTATTACATGAAGAAGCAGCTTTCCATTGTGTTTCCTGCGGTAAACCTTTTGCCAGTCAAAGCACGATCAAAACCATTCTAGGCAGGTTACAGGGACATAAGATGTTCCAGAGCGAACGGGCAAAACAACGTTTAAAAATGTGTGAGGACTGTCGGGTGGTCGATGTAGTCCAGGATGAACAGGCAATGGGACAACCTGCCCTAGGGACAGATATAGGCAAGCACTCTTAACAGATTATTTGCGATTTTTTAAGACTTTCTTTCTTAAAAAGTTGGCCCGCTACTTGCTAGATAGATCAGGATAGAGGAGAAATAATGACATTAGTGATAGCACAACAGGAGACCGGTGCAGCAGTGCAACAAGCTGCGGTGGCCATTCCGTTGCAAGATGAACGCGCTGTACATGCCCCGGAACAGCAATACCGTGCCGGTGCTTATTCTTTGCTGGCGGCGTTGCTACGCGAAGTGCCAACGCAAGATACATTAAACCGTGCCGCTGGCTTAAGTGGCGTGGAAAGTGATGAGGATGAACTGGCCACTAGCATGGCGATGTTGGGCCTGGCAGCGCAACATTCTGACCGGGATTCTGTGGATGATGAATACCACACGCTGTTTATCGGTTTGGGGCGCGGTGAAATCGTGCCTTATGGCTCATGGTATCTGACTGGGTTTCTAATGGAAAAGCCATTGGGGCTGCTACGGGCTGACCTGGCTGAAATGGGTTTTGAACGTGATCCGGGTGTCAAAGAACCGGAAGATCATGTCGCCGCCTTGTGCGAGGTAATGGCTTTGTTGATTCAGGACAATAGCACCATCAGCACCCAATCACAGTTCTTCGCTAAACACATGTCGAAATGGCTGGACAGGTTCTTTGAAGACCTAGCCGGTTCGCCTTCGGCCTCTTTTTATCAGGCAGTGGCCCGCTTCGGCTCGGCTTTTATTGCCTTCGAGCGACAATATTACGGTCTTGAAATTCAGGAGATTGATTGATGAGTAAAACAGAGAAACATGACACTCAGCGAAGTGAAGTTCTTCGTGTTAATAAACGTCGGGCATTCCTGCGTGGCAGTGCGATGTTGGGTGCAGGTGCAGCCGTCGCGGCTACTACGCCGGGCATAGCAGCACCGTTACCTGAAGTCGAACAACAAACAACCGCTGAACCGGAACGCAAGGGTTATCAGCTGACTGAGCATGTTGCAGCTTATTACCGCAGTGCAGCTAGCTAAGCGCCATAACGGAGGACTAAATGAAAAAACTACATAAGGTCAGTCAACAGACTGAAGCCGCAGCAAAAGGCACACCACCTTGTAAAACCGGTGGTTGGATGCTGAATCGTCGTGATTTTCTGCGTAATTCCAGCCTAATGGCCGGTGGCGCAGTGCTGGGCACCGGCTTAAGCGCTGGCATGATGAAAAAGGCCCATGCTGACGAAACACCGGCAGCAGACGGCAAAGCAAAATTAGTCAGAACTATCTGTACCCATTGTTCAGTCGGCTGCGGCGTTATTGCTGAAGTTGAAAATGGCGTGTGGACAGGTCAGGAACCAGCATTCGATCACCCGTTTAATCAGGGCACGCATTGCGCTAAAGGTGCTGCGTTACGTGAACATGGTCACGGTGAACGACGTTTGAAATACCCGACCAAACTGGTTGAGGGTAAATGGAAACGTGTTAGCTGGGAAGAGGCAATTGGTGACATCGGTGACCAGTTAATGAAGATTCGCGAAGAGTCCGGGCCTGATTCTGTTTACTGGTTGGGTTCCGCTAAACATAATAATGAACAGGCTTACCTGTTCCGCAAGATGGCGGCGATGTGGGGCACCAACAATGTCGATCATCAGGCACGTATCTGTCACTCCACCACGGTAGCCGGGGTAGCAAATACCTGGGGTTATGGTGCGATGACCAATTCCTACAATGATATTCACAACTCTAAAGCCATTCTGCTGATCGGCTCCAACCCGACTGAAGCGCATCCGGTGGCGATGCAGCATATTATGAAGGGTAAGGAAGAAAATAATGCGCCGATGATCGTTATTGATCCGCGCTTTACCCGTACCGCAGCACATGCTGATCACTTCCTGCAAATCCGTCCGGGTACCGATGTTCCGATTATCTGGGGCATGATGTACCACATCTTCAAAAACGGCTGGGAAGACAAAAG
>CALHAO010000236.1 GCA_937931765.1 uncultured Thiotrichaceae bacterium | reverse complement strand
TTTGACTGAAAGAAGTTGAGATTGCAATTGCTTCATGAGTAACCTGATAATCCTCTGTATTGCCCTGTTTTAATGGTTAATTTGACGGGTTAACAGATTTAAATACCGTTGATAACGGTGTGGTGGTAAATCATTCGATTTTACCGCTGACTTAATAACACATCCCGGCTCATGCTGATGGGTGCAGTTATTGAACTTACACATCCCTGCAAAGTCAGCAAACTCAGGATAACCTGATTGTAACTCAGACGGATTCAATGGGGGTAATGCAAAATCACGAACGCCGGGGGAGTCGATCAATGACCCGCCAGCCAGCCGGTACAAAGTTGCAACAGTCGTTGTATGCCGCCCTTCACCGGTATCTCCGATCTCGCCCACACGGATAGACTGTTCCGGCAATAGACACGCAATCAATGAGGATTTACCGACGCCGGACTGCCCGGCCAGAATCGCTGTTTTATCACCCAGTGCATCGCTGATTTCAGCGATACCCTGTCCGGTATTCGCATCGGTATGAATAACCTGATAACCAATACGGCTATATTCTTCAAGATAGACATCATCCGCCGCTGCACTGTATTCACCCCGCAGGTCAGCTTTGTTCATCACAATAATGACTTCGGCCGGTAACTGCTCAGCAGCCACTAAATAACGGTCTAACATTTCCCAGCTCGGCTGAGGCCGCCAGCTACTGACTACAATCAGTACATCAATATTGGCAGCTATGACACGAATTTTGCCCCGGAAATCAGGGCGGGATAATACATTTTTGCGTGGTTCAATAGCGGTGACGACAGCATTACCCTGTGCTTCTTTCTGCCAACGCACGTAATCGCCGCTAGCCACATTGTCGAGCTTGCGCCGCGTTGTACAACGAATATGTTCGCCGTCCTGTGTCGCAAGAATCAGCTCTGCACCAAAACGACTAATTACCCGACCGATGTCATTATTTTTTTCAACCATAACCTCCCAGTTTACTCCATAAATGTGAAGCAAAAACGAATATATTGGTTATAGCCTTGTAAATAGCACCGTCACCGATCTACTGAGAGGGTTGATAGGTGATTATTATTCTGTTTGGGGCTTCTCTGCCACATCAATCAAAGCACCGGCAGCAGCTTTAGCTGTTTCGTTGGCAGTGGTCGGTTTAAATTTATAATAGGTAGAATTCAGATAAGCCACAACATCCAGAATCTGATCATCAAACCAATTGGTACTGAGGTTAGCGTCACATTGTCTGACCTTACTTTCTAACCCTGCCAAGTTTTTAACCTTACGGTCTTTGCTGGTAAATACATCGACGCCATGACATTCAAGGCAACGGGACTCTGTAAATAAACGCTGACCACTGGCGATATCAGGCGCTTCAGCATGAACACTGAGACTCAATAGCAGACTGGTGGCCAGGAAAAGTATTGATTTCATTATTATCCTCGAGCTAATTTTGTTCTTGTAAATGGGCAATCCGTATCGCCGCTGGCGGATGCGAATCATAAAATGCCGAGTGCAACGGATCTGGCGTTAACGTACTCGCATTTTCCTTGTACAGACCAACAAGAGCAGCAATGAGTTCCGAAGCACTTGACTGCTGGGCAGCAAATTCATCAGCTTCAAACTCATGTTTGCGGGATAAACGGGACATCAGTGGCCCGATAAAGAAGGTGAAGACCGGACTCGCCACCATAAATAAAATCAATGCCATATAGGTCGATGACTGAGAAACACCCAAGCCGGTATAGAACCATTCCTGCTGCATCAGCCACGCCAATACCGCGAAACCGGCGAAGGTCATTGCGATGGATAAAGCCATACCTTTGACAATGTGCTTGCGCTTAAAATGGCCTAACTCGTGGGCCAATACGGCTTCAACCTGCGCCGGAGTAAGGTGCTCCAACAGCGTATCAAAAAATACGATGCGTTTATTTTTACCGAAACCAGTGAAATAAGCATTGCCATGACCAGAACGTTTTGAGCCATCCATCACAAACACGCCCTTACTATTAAATCCGGTGCGTTCCAGCAGACCATTAACCCGATCAGCCACTTCGCCTTCTTCCAGCGGCTTAAACTTATTAAACAGAGGGGAAATAAACTTCGGATAAGCCCAGGTCATTAATAATGAAAATCCAGTCAAGCCCACCCAGGCATACAACCACCAATAAGTACCAGCCGATTCCATCAGCCACAAAATAAACATAATCAGCGGCACACCAATCACCACACCCAACGCCGCACCTTTCAAGGTATCCACGACCAACGTTTTCAGCGTCATTTTGTTAAAACCGAACTTCTCTTCCAAGACGAAAGTACGATACAAGGAAGCTGGTAAATCGATCAACCCGGAAATCAAGGTCAGACTCAGGATCACAGCGGTGCCTGTCCACAACGGCCCCCACGCAAAACCTCGCCACAACTGATCCAGCCAGTTCAAACCACCACCCAGTGTCCACACCAACAGAATCACAAAGCCCAGCATTAATTCGATGCGACCAAAGCTACCTTTTTCCAACGTATAATCAGCCGCCTTTTGATGTTCAGCCAACGTGATTTTGCCAGTGAACGCTTCCGGTACAGCGGCCCTGTGCTGACTCACGTGTTGTTTTTGGCGCAGGGATAACCACAATTGCACCGTAGTAGAAGCCAGTAGAAAGAAAAGAAAAATAACGGTAAATGTCTGCATGATGTTGGTAAAAGCTCTGTCTAAAATAGGTGTCAGCGACAGGCCACCAGAATGGCCTGCAAGATAAGTTTCAGTTTAAAAGATTGTGCGGGTATTCACAAAATCCCTGTATCAGAGGCGAAATACTGCCCCCAGTTCCGCTCATTGCTACCAAATACCAAAAAATGTGGGTTCAATAAAGATTCTTTAGTGTTGTAACGCATCGGTGACATATCGGTTTGCGTCATCTGACCACCCGCTTCCTCAACAATAATTTGCGCCGCCGCCGTATCCCACTCAGAAGTCAG
>CALHAO010000235.1 GCA_937931765.1 uncultured Thiotrichaceae bacterium | reverse complement strand
CGCTGTAAACAATTATATCGTGGTTACGAACAGGCATGTCAGCAACTCGATTTAGATGCTCAGTTGGATGAAGCACGCTTTTATGCCAATCAGCAGCAGCTGGAAACTTTAAGCACTCAGGTCGATGAACAGGAAGGCAGTTTGCAGCAGGAGCGTGATAATAATGCGATCCAGCTGAGCCTGAAAAAGAAAGAGTACGAGCAGTTACAGCTTGAAATCGACTCACTGCGCCAGCGTAAATCAAATATTCCGATGCGGACGCTGGCTATTCGTCAACACATGGTTGAAACCTTGCAGCTGGATGAGGACGATTTACCGTTTGTGGGGGAGTTGTTACAGGTAGATGAGCAGGAAACTGCTTGGGAAGGTGCGGTGGAGCGGGTGCTGCATAATTTCGGTTTGAGTCTGTTGGTGCCGGATCGTTTGTATTCCCGCGTCAGCCAGTATGTTGAGCAAACCCACCTGCAAGGCCGTTTGGTATATTTTCGTATTACCTCGCGGGCGCATCAGCACAACTCTCCGGAACCACAAACGCTGGCCAGCAAAGTCCGTATTAAGCCGGATAGTGAATTTTACGAATGGCTGGAGCAGGAGCTGGTCAGGCGTTTTAATTACCAGTGCTGTGACACGCTGGAGGAGTTTGGCCGCCACTTTTACGCGATCACTCAAAAAGGTCAGATCAAATCTGGTAATCAGCGCCACGAAAAGGATGACCGCTACAATATTCATGATCGCAGTCGTTATGTATTGGGCTGGAGTAACCTTGAAAAACTCAAGGTACTGGAAGCGCAACAGGGGCAACTTGGGGAGTTGGCGCAACAGTTCGCACTTATCATTGTCCGGCTTGAGCAACAGCAAAAAGACCTGCGTAAGCAAACGATTGCTATCCGTGATTTACAAAAAATCCCGCAGTTTGCCGAAATTGACTGGCAAAGTCCGGTATTGGGTATTGAGACGCTGGAACAGGAACGGCAGGCTATTGAGAATAGTTCGGATATTCTGCTTCAGCTTCAGCAGCAATTAAAACAGACCACGGCTGATCGCCAACAACAGGAAATTCAGGAAAAGGAGGCACTGAGCGAGCGGGGTGAGTTGAGGAATAAGCTGAGTAATGCTCAGGATGATCTGCGGGATGCTAATGAATTAGTTAGTGAGCACAGTGATATTTTTACGCCGGAGCTGGAGGCTTTGTTACAGGAGTGGCGCGATAATACGCTGGGCGAGACGGTGCTTAATTTGCGTAACCTCGATAAAAGTCAGCGTGATATTCGTGAGGCGATGAATATCCGTATTGGTAATGATACCGCCAAGCTGAATAAGATGACTGAGCGCATTATCCAGCAGATGCAGAAATACAAAAATGATTATCCCGCAGAAACCAGTGAGGTGGATGCGCAGCTGGAAGCCGGACATGAATACCAGCAGATGCTGACTGTGCTGGGCAGTGAAGACCTGCCGCGCCACGAGAGCAAGTTCAAGCAGATGCTGAACGAGCAGACTATTCAGAGCGTAGTGATGTTCCAAAGCCAGCTGGAGAAAGAGCGTCGCCAGATTGAGGAAAAAATTGAGGCGATCAATGGCTCTTTGCAGCAAATTGAATACAGTGCGGGGACTTATATCAAGCTGCTGGCGAATCAGGCATTGGATGTGGATGTGCGTGATTTCCGGGCCGAACTCAAACAAATTCTGAGCAATACGTTGGATAATGATGAGCTGTATACCGAAGATCGTTTCCTGCAAGTCAAAGCCATTATGGAAAAATTCCGGGGCCGCGAAGGGCAGGTTGAGCAGGATAAGCGCTGGATGCAGAAAGTGATTGATGTACGTAACTGGTACAATTTTTCGGCCAGTGAGCGGTGGCGTGAGAATGACGAGGAACGCGAATTTTACAGTGATTCGGCGGGCAAATCTGGCGGGCAGAAAGAGAAGTTGGCCTATACTATTCTGGCCTCGGCGCTGGCTTATCAGTTCGGTCTCGGGCGTGATGATAACCAGAAGCGTTCTTTTCGGTTTGTGGTAATTGATGAGGCATTTGGTAAAGGTTCTGATGAATCCACCCGTTATGCGCTGGAATTGTTCCATAAACTAAGCCTGCAATTGCTGATCGTCACGCCGTTACAGAAAATTCATGTCATTGAGGATTATATTCACGCCGTGCATTTTGTGCATAACCGTGAAGGGCGGTATTCGATGTTGCGCAATTTGAGCATTGAAGAGTACCGCGATGAAAAGGCACGGGCGGTGGCACCGCAGGCATTGTGATTACACCGGCTGAGATCCGGCAAAAAGCCCTGAAGCTCTGGGATAGCGGCAAGGTGCTTCAGGTTGCGTTGCAAAATGAAGGCGAATGTTTATTCCCGTGGGTGATTAGTTTTCGCAAACCCAATGCGCGGCAGCAATTGGAAGATTTTTCTACCATCCGCGTCTGGATGGAGAAGCTGAAAAGTCAGGGTAAAGCCGTGACCGGCAACGGTTATCACCTCGACTATAAGGTCATTAATCATCGCCAGTTGGGAGAACAACGCTTACCTGATCGGGTCGTGTTTCAGGGCCGTGAAGATTTATTGCGTTTCATCCATAAATTGCGTGAGTTTGAGCAATTATATGCCTCCGCATCAGCCAGCATTGCACGCCACCCGACACTTCATGA
>CALHAO010000234.1 GCA_937931765.1 uncultured Thiotrichaceae bacterium | reverse complement strand
AGATTTCAGGCCATAACCGCTGTGTAGCAGCTTAAGCATTTCATCAAACAAACGTGCCGGTGCCACCGCACCCAACAATGATGCCATTGGCAAAATCAAGGCTTCGGAATCGCCGGTAATTTTGCAATCCAGTTTTGCGGCGAAACGCAGTGCTCGCATCATGCGCACAGGATCTTCACGGTAGCGCTGTTCGGGATCACCAATCAGGCTGATATGTCTTTTTTCCAGGTCAGCCAAGCCACCGACAAAATCCAGAATCTCGCCATTGACCGGGTTATAGTACAGGGCATTGATAGTGAAATCACGCCGCCAGGCATCTTCTTCCAATGTGCCGTATACATTATCGTGGATAATCCGGCCTTGCGCATTAACCTGTCCACCAGCACCTTCATCATGAGGTGCACGGAAAGTAGCTACTTCAAGGTAGTCGCGGCCAAAATGGATGTGTGCCAAACGGAAGCGTCGGCCAATTAAGCGGGCTGATGAAAATAGCTTACGTACTTGTTCCGGGAGAGCCGATGTCGCAATATCAAAATCTTTTGGCTCATGATCCAGCAGTAAATCGCGCACACAGCCACCTACCAGATAAGCTTCGTGACCAGCTTTTTGTAATTTTTTAATGATCCCAAGCGAACGCGAGCAGATTTTTTCTGCTTTGATGTGGTGGTCTGATGCTGTGATTATAGTCGGTTGTTCAGGCTTCAATCTCTGCCCCATTTACAGTCATTAGGTTGTAAGCCCGGATGTTGGATAAAAATGCATAATAGCACTGTCATCAAAGTATCACTAGATCATGTAGCATAATAGCCACAAGAATCTCAAGAATTTGTGGTTTATTATTATAAAAGTACCTTCGCCATCACCACAGCATGCTCCCGGCCTTTTTTTGCCGGGTAATAATCCTTGCGCAGACCGACTTCATTAAAACCATGATTCTGATACAGGCGGATGGCGGATTCATTGGAAGGCCTGACTTCCAGAAAACATTCTTTGGCATCCAGCCCGCGACCTATCATTTCCAGGGTATTAATGAGCCGTTTGCCCAAACCCTGATGTTGCTGTTCAGGTTCCACCGTCAGATTAAGGATGTGCATTTCTACCGCTGCTGCGGAAATCACTGCATAGGCAATAATAGTATCGTCACGCTTGTGCAGCAGGCAGTGGTAGTTGTGCTTCAGGCAGTCGCTAAAAATTTTACGTGTCCAGGGGTAGGGATAGGCACGCAGCTCGATTTCCATGATCTGATCGAGGTCGCTTTCAGCCATTGGCTGTAAGATAAGTAATTCTTCGGTATTGAGCATAGTTTCGGTGTGGCTCTTAATGCTGTGGGCTACTTAGCTGCCATCACTTGTCTGGCCAGTTGCAGATCCTGCCAGGCCTTGCGCTTTTCGGCGGGCTGACGTAACAGGTAAGCGGGGTGATAAGTGACAATAACCGGTGTATCGGAGTCGGGCAAAGTGTGCACCGTGCCACGTAAGCGGCCTAGGGGTGTGGTGGTGTGCAGCAGATTGTGGGCAGCAATACGACCTACGACAATAATCAGTTTCGGATTAACCAATGCAATCTGGCGTTCCAGATAACCACGGCACAATGTGGCTTCATCGGCTTTCGGGTCACGGTTATTCGGTGGACGGCACTTTAATACGTTGCTGATATACACCGCATTGCGGGGTAAACCCACGGCAGCCAGCATATTGTTCAGTAATCTTCCGGCACGCCCTACAAACGGCTGACCTTGTTTGTCCTCTTCTGCACCGGGCGCTTCGCCAATAATCATCCAGTCTGACTGAGTATCACCCACACCAAAAACGGTCTGGGCACGTGATTTGTGCAAGCCGCATAATTGGCAATCCACTACACTTTGTTGCAGTTGTGACCAATTCAGTTGCGAGCAGTCAGGCGCAATTTTTACCGGTATAACCGACTCGGCGGTTTTTTCTGCAACTGGAGCCGTAGGAGGTGCTGTCGGGATGTCGGCAGTTTGAGCTAAACGTTGCTCAAGTGATATATGTTGGGTCGGAGCTGATGGAGTATTATAGGTTTCATCTTGTTCGGGAATAGGGGATTGGAAAGCAGCAGGGGCTAATTGTGCGGCATCTGCTGGCATTGTTTCCTGATCCTCATCAGCAGGCGTCACTCTAGGCATCCACACCGGAATGCCCATTGCTTTCATGTACTGATTTCGGGTCTGTAAATCCACCGGTATTTAAGCTCCTTAAACGCCGCTGTGCTGTGGGTGCGCGCGCTGCTGCTTACTCACCAGCTTATTCAGCGCGTCGATATAAGATTTAGCAGATGCAATCACAATATCAGTATGTGCTCCATGACCATGAATCAAGCGACCTTCCTGTTCAATACGCACAGTGACTTCACCTTGTGCATCAGTGCCGCTGGTAATGGCGTTGACTGAGTACAGTTGAAGTGATGGTGTTTCTCCGGTGGCTTGTTTAATGGCACTGAATACTGCATCGACCGGGCCGCTACCACTGGCTTCGGCTTTCACTTCTTTGCCATCGGCTTTTAAGGTGACTGTTGCCATCGGAGTTTCGCCGGTTTCAGAGCAAACATGGGAGGAAATCAGCTCATATTTTGCTTCTTCGTTACCTTCACGGGTTTGTAAAACCAACATCTGTAAATCTTCGTCAAAGATGTCGTGTTTGCGATCCGCTAAGTCTTTGAAGCGTGAGAATGCAGCATTCAATTCTTCTTCAGTCTTCAGGCTGATATTGAGATCAGCTAAGCGTGAACGGAAGGCGTTGCGTCCGGAATGTTTACCCAGCACGATACTATTATCTGCCCAGCCAACATCCTGCGCGCGCATAATCTCGTAGGTTTCGCGGTGCTTTAGTACGCCGTCCTGATGGATGCCGGATTCATGTGCAAATGCATTAGCACCGACAATGGCCTTGTTTGGTTGCACAGGGAAACCGGTGATGCTGGAGACAATGCGCGAAGTTGGCACGATATGCCTGCTGTCGATTCTGGATTCAATATTGAACACGTCTTTGCGGGTACGCAGTGCCATGACAATTTCTTCCAATGATGCATTACCAGCGCGTTCGCCCAAGCCATTGATGGTGCATTCGACCTGTCGTGCACCTTGCATAACTGCGGCTAATGAGTTGCCTACTGCCAGGCCAAGGTCATTGTGGCAATGTACTGAGAAGACGGCTTTGTCCGAGTTAGGGATTTCTCTGATCAGATTACCAACGATGTCACCAAAAACATGTGGGATTTGGTAGCCCACGGTGTCCGGGATGTTGATTGTGGTGGCCCCGGCGTTAATCGCCGCTTCGATAATCCGACACAAGAATTCAAATTCAGAACGTCCGGCATCTTCACAGGAAAACTCAACGTCATCCGTATAGTTACGCGCCTTGGTGACGGCGCGTACAGCCTGTTCCAACACCTTTTCCGGTTCCATGTTTAATTTGTTTTTCATGTGAATCGGTGAGGTAGCGATAAAGGTATGAATACGCCCGGAATTGGCACCTTTCAATGCCTCAGCGCAACGTTCAATATCAGGGTCTAAGGCCCGTGACAGTCCGCAAATCGTGCTATCTTTAACAATATTAGCGATGGCGCGCACCGCATCAAAATCACCGGGACTGGCAATTGGAAAGCCTGCTTCAATCACATCCACCTTCATCATTTCCAGCATCTTAGCAATACGGATTTTCTCGACTTTAGTCATCGATGCGCCAGGACTTTGCTCGCCGTCACGTAAGGTAGTGTCAAAAATAATTATATGGTCATCGGACATGGTGTTCTCCAGTGCTCTGCAGTTTTTGCATAAAAGTTTCGTGTAGCTCAAGCCTTATTCGCTGTTTTTGCGCCGTTGGAAACGACGGTAACGACGAACGATCCAGACAACAGGGCCGGATAAAGTGTAAGCCAGGAAGCTGGCAAATAATACTTTTGGCGGATCAAACATGATCAGAACGATCACTAAAACGATACCGAGCATGACAATAAAGGGCACTTTGTTTTGTAGGTTGAAGTCTTTGAAGCTGTAATAACTAACATTACTGACCATCAATAAACCTGAAGCGATAGTGGCAACGAACGCCAGTGGGATCAGGTTACCACCTTCCAGCCCGAGGTCAGCAAATACCCAAACAGTGCCAACCATTAAAGCGGCGGCTGCCGGACTGGGTAAGCCGGTAAAAAACCGCTTGTCAGTCTTACCGATTTGGGTGTTAAAACGTGCTAAGCGCAAAGCAGCACAGGCCACATAAATAAAAGCCGCCAGCCATCCGGCTTTGCCCCACGTTACACCGAGGTCACGCATATGCACCAATGACCATTGAAACATTAGTAGAGCAGGGGCGAGACCAAAAGACACGAGATCAGCGAGGCTGTCATATTCCGCACCGAACTCAGTTTGAGTATTGGTCATGCGGGCGACCCGGCCATCAAGTCCGTCCAGCACCATAGCAATAAATACAGCAACTGCAGCTATTTCAAAATTGCCTTGTATGGCGGCCACAATGGCATAAAAGCCACCAAAGAGACCTGCTGTGGTAAATAAATTAGGCAACAGATAAATACCTCTGCCGCGTGGTGCTGCGGTTGGTGTGCCTTGCTCTGTTGCTTTGTCGGTATCCGTCACGATGCGTCCCTGTTCGTTGAGTGTTGTTATTAGCTTCTTGGTAGCACTTTAACAAGTTTCAATCACTAGTAAAATCATTTGCACAGCTTCTGATGATAATTGTGTGGGCTGGGCTATAATGCAACGTTTAATTTCAGTACGCAGATAGGTGTTTTGTAGAAAATCAAAGATCATGCCTGAAAGAAGCTAGGAAGTTCTTGAATTTGGTTAAATTTAAGATCTGTTGACATCATTAGGATAGCTGTCTATTTTGAAGCCAAGCAATACGACTATTCTGAAAACCAATCATCCGGGCCAATACTGCATGCAATCATCGACTACGCTCTACCCTAGCTTACTCCAGCCATTAGATCTTGGCTTCACTACTCTGAAAAACCGTGTCCTGATGGGCTCAATGCATCTGGGGCTGGAAGAGATGCCGGGTGGTTTTGAACGTATGGCGGCTTTTTATGCTGAGCGTGCCAGAGGCGGCGTTGCCCTGATGGTTACCGGTGGCATCGGCCCGAATCAGGAAGGGGCTGTACATGCTAGTGCTTCCATCCTTGACGATGAGAAACACTTGCCGGGACACCGCTTAATTACCGGTGCGGTGCATGAAGCCGGTAGTAAAATTTGCATGCAGATTTTGCACACAGGCCGTTACGCTTATAACAATAAACTCATCGCGCCGTCAGCCATTAAAGCGCCGATTAATCCGTTCACACCCCGCGCCATCAGCCCCGAAGAAATCGAGCAACAGATCGTCGACTTTGTGGAGTGCGCTGCGCTGGCGCAACAGGCGGGTTACGATGGCGTCGAAGTCATGGCTTCAGAAGGTTATTTCCTGAATCAGTTTATCGTCGCTCAGACCAATCACCGTGACGATGAATGGGGTGGCAGTCTGGAAAACCGCATTCGCTTGCCGGTTGAGATTGTGCGCAGAATTCGTGAGCGAGTTGGCCAGGACTTTATTATTATTTTCCGCCTATCAATGCTGGATATGGTGGAACAAGGCAGTACGCTGGAAGAAATTGTCACTCTCGGTAAAGCCGTCGAAGTTGCTGGAGTTACCATTATCAATACCGGTATCGGTTGGCACGAAGCCCGCATCCCCACTATTGCGACCAAAGTACCTCGCGCTGCCTTTACCTGGGTCACTGCGAAGGTGCGCAAATCGCTATCAGTACCGGTCATCACCTCTAACCGGATTAATACCCCGGAAGTAGCGGAAGCCGTACTGGCCAGAGGTGATGCTGACATGGTGTCGATGGCGCGTCCCTTTTTGGCTGACCCTGAGTTTGTCATTAAAAGTATGGAAGGCCGCTCTGATGAAATCAACACCTGTATCGGCTGTAATCAGGCTTGCTTGGATCACATCTTTGTCGGCAAGCTCACCTCCTGCCTGGTTAATCCCAGGGCTTGTCATGAAACTGAAATTGAGATTAAAACTACTGATAATCCACGTAAACTGGCCGTCATTGGTGCCGGGCCAGCGGGTTTATCCTTTGCCACTACGGCTGCACAATGTGGCCATCAGGTGACATTATTTGAAGCCAGCGACATCATTGGCGGCCAGTTTAATCTGGCTAAACAGATTCCTGGCAAACAAGAGTTTTTTGAGACGCTGCGCTATTTTGGCCGCCAATTAGAATTACTCGGTGTTGAGGTGCAGCTCAATAAACGTGTGACGGCGGAAGAGCTGAATGACAGTGATTTTGATGAAGTGATTCTGGCCACCGGTATTCTGCCACGCACACCTGACATTGAAGGCATTGACCATCCCAGCGTATTGAGCTATGTCGAGGTCATAAAGGGCGCTGAAGTCGGTAAACGAGTAGCGGTTATCGGCGCTGGCGGCATTGGTTTTGATGTCAGTGAATTCCTGACTCACGGTGATGAAGACAGTAGTCAGGATATCCCGGCCTTCATGGCCAAGTGGGGCGTGGATATGCAGCTAGAGGCCAGAGGCGGTGTAGCAGG
>CALHAO010000233.1 GCA_937931765.1 uncultured Thiotrichaceae bacterium | reverse complement strand
CGAATTGTCAGCAGCAGGCTTTACTCTATGTGAATTGAAATCTATCTCTGAGTTGCCATCATCCATCTGGCTACAAAAATATTCACAGCAACGTGGCAGCCTGCTACTACTCGGACAAGCCGGAAAGTCATTCTGGCCTCCGTACAAAGCAAACCAACCCTCTAGCAATGATCCAATCGACACCTACAGCGCACAAATCTCAGAACAAATACTGGCAAAACACCTTCCAGACACGGAACGACAAAAGCTGTTTCCAAACACAGAATACCCGATTAATCTAATGGCTTTAGGGCGTGAATTCGGCTGGCACACACCCTCACCACTGGGATTAGGTATCCACCAACAATACGGTTTATGGAGTGCTTACCGTGCTTTGTGGTGGCTGGATGCAGAACCTGAAACCCCAGCGCAAGCCAAACCAGTAAACAGCAGTATTTGTGCGGACTGTAAAACGCAGGAGTGTGTCCAACAGTGTCCAGCTGAAGCGGTTAGCTATGGCACCATGCCTGACATTACCCGCTGTGCAGACTATCGCTACCAAGCCGAAAGCAGTTGTCAATCCAGCTGCCAGGCCCGACTAGCCTGTCCGGTAGCAGCACAACACCGCTACACTTCAGACCAAATCGCATATCACTATGATCTCAAGCGCAGCCTATTGCACCACTACCGCTCAGCGCCAGAGTCCGCTTAATCCAGATACGGCTGAAACAAAGCACTGATATTCACCTTCGCTTTCAGACGCGCCGCCAACAAATACATCCCACCCAATTTCCTATGCAGAAAAATCGCATCAGCCGGGGGCGTGTGCCAATACTCTTTTTCAGTACTCAATTCCATCCCTACATCGCGAATACGTGCGGCTAGCTGCGTATCACCAAAGTCGTAAGCACCCTCATAACACAGCGGCTCACAAGCCTGTACAAACACATCCACCACCGCGTCACGCTGCTCTGGCCGGATTGCTTCACCAAAAAAACCAATCGATTCAGCTGCAGCCATGATGCGTGCCCGATCACCATGAATGGCACCGGACATCAGGCTGCGATACGCCTCAGCAACTTTTTCTGAATAAACCCGTGTTGCACCAAAATCCAATAACACCAGTTGGCGAGTGTCCGTATTGTATTGATAATTGGCAAAATTAGGATCGGTCTGAATCAGGCGAAACTCGAAGATCTCGCGGAACATCAGCTCAATCAGCAGGTGTGCAATACGATCACGGTCTTCTTGTGATGCACTGGTCATCGACTCTACCGGTACACCCTCGACAAAGGACATCGCCAGAATATCATCGGTACAATAATCATCATGCACCTCCGGTAAAGTGAAATGCTCACTACCAGCCAACAATGCACGGTACTGCTTCAGCCAACTCGCTTCCTGTGCATAATCAGCTTCCATGTGTAACTGCGCCTTAGCCTCATCCAACAATGGCTTGATGTTCAAACTCTTCGGTAGCAAACCAGACACCCGCAGCAACATCGCCACATTATCCACATCACTATCAATACTTTCACGTATACCCGGATATTGAATCTTCAGCGCCAGATGACGCTCATCTTTAGTATGTGCGGAATGAACCTGTCCAATAGACGCGGCGGCTACCGGTTGAAATGAAAACTGGCGGAAACGGGTATTCCAACCTTTACCCCAATTACTCTCCAGAATGACAGATAACTGGCTCAGCGGCATCGGCTTAGCATCAGAGCGCAGCCGCCCCAGAATTTCAGTGAGTTCAGGTGGTAACATATCACCGGCATCCATCGACATCAGCTGGCCAACTTTCATCGCAGCACCACGTAGCTGTGCCAATTGATCAGCTACCCGCCGCGCATTCGCAGGCGTCAGCAACAACTCACTGGCTTTAGGCCGTTTACCTTGAGCCAACTGTTTAGCGCCTTCAGCCAACATGCCACCCGCCACTGTGGTTGCCAGCGCACCCAAACGGCTCATACGGGATAAACGACCACCTGGCACACGGGAACTTCCGGAATCATCCGGCAAATCAGAATTTTTCATATAATTGTTTAAATTTCGACTACTATTAATGTGCAAGTCCAAGACTTGCATGCTTGCGGGTGATAATGTTTCATGCCCGTTAGGACAGCATCATACATCCTGAATCTATGATCACCGAATTTCCCCGCAGGAATAGGTTCTGACTGGGTGCATCTGTTAAAATTAAGCTAACCCCTGTGCCAGTATTCATCGCTGGATGGATATTAATAATTAATACATCGTAGTAAACGACGGAGTGTGTCTATGAAACCCTTACCCCGAATCGCCTGGTTTTTAGGCTATGCAGGCCTGTTACCCTTTTTTATTCTGACGATCGCTGTCTTGCTGAGAGCACCGCTGCCTTTTTTGGAAGGCGTACGCCTTGATTGGTGGCTGGTAAGTTATTCTGCAGTTATTGTCAGCTTTCTGGGGGCGGTGCACTGGGGTGTCGTTTTAGGCCTACAGGATTGGCTCACGCCGATCGAATCACAGCGCATGATGATTTATAGCGTTACTCCGGCAATATTAGCCTGGCTTACTTTTTTGCTACCAGTTAATGCTGCTTTATTGGTGATGGGTGTATTGATTGTTGCGAGTTTTATTATTGATTCGATGTGGTTGTTTCATCGACTTAAGTCACAATATTCTAAGCTACGATTGCACCTGACGATTGTGGTGGCTTTGTTGTTGTTTGCGGCTGGGGTGGGTGTTAGCTAAACAACTTCACTTCAAACTGCCAGATATTGATTCTGGCAGTTTACTGAAAAAACTGATCAAATCAAAGATCAATCCCCTTCTGCGCCTGAATGCCATCCTTATAAGCATGTTTCACATCCTTAATCTCCGAGATGGTATCCGCAATATCACACAACTCAGCAATCGCTGCACGCCCCGTGACCACCACATGTTGCATCGCCGGACGGCTTTGTAACGCATCCAGCACAGTATCTTTATCCAGATAGTTATAACTCAGCAGATAAGTCAGCTCATCCAGCACCACCAAATCATAAGACGGATCATTCAACATCTTCTCAGCAATCGCCCAACCACGTTCAGAGGTCGCAATATCCGCAGCCCGATCCTGTGTATCCCAGGTAAAACCATCGCCCAGTACATGCCATTCCACTTTATCCAACTTGCCGAAAAAGGCTTCTTCACCCGTATCGGTACGGCTCTTGAGGAACTGACACACACCAACTTTCATGCCATGGCCCACTGAACGGGCGACCATACCAAATGCAGAACTGGATTTGCCTTTGCCATTACCGGTCAGCACAATCATCAAGCCTTTTTCTTGATCAGCACTGGCAATGTGTGCGTCAATAATTTCCTTCTTACGCTTCATCCGGTCATTGTGACGTTGGTTCTTTGCTGCTTCCTGATCCGGGTTATTCTCTGCCTGACTCATTGATTTCGCCTTTGGGTACCTGCCAATTGTGCAGGCAATATTGAATATCATCTAAGGTTTTCATGCGCTTTAAATGCTGGAATAAAACTTCCGCTTCGGGGTATTCACGCCGCATGTAATTC
>CALHAO010000232.1 GCA_937931765.1 uncultured Thiotrichaceae bacterium | reverse complement strand
TTCGCTGTGGCTTCGGTGGTCGAGCCGGATGTGCTTATTGTGGATGAAGCTTTGTCGGTGGGTGATCAGTATTTCCAGAAAAAGTCCTTGGATCGCATGCGCGAGATTCTGGCGGGTGGGGCAACCTTGGTGTTTTGTTCGCACAATTTATATCAGGTGCGCGAGCTTTGCCAGCAAGCTGTATGGCTGGAGCGCGGTGAGGTAAGAATGTTCGGTGATGCACAGACCGTTGTTGATGCTTATCAGGATGCGGTGCGGGCGCGTCAAGGTCAGGTGCAGGAGGCCGCAAATGCTGAACTGGCTGTAAAAAGTAGTACAGTAAAAAGCGGCCCATTATTAAAAGATGTCTTTCTATCCGGCGAGCAGGGGCAAGCAGAGGGTTTGCCGCGATTTATGACTTATCAGCGGTTCATCGCCGGGGTTGTATTGGACACTGCCGGTGTTAGTACCAGCGATATTCATGTCGGTATCGTTATCCGCCGCAATGATGATGTGCAGTGTTATGGCATTAGTACGCTGCATGATGGCGTGGCTTTAGTAGCCAGCGGGAACCAAGCCAAGGTTAGTTTTGTTATTGATAGTTTGCCATTGTTGGCCGGTGCATATTGTCTGGAAGTCTGGTTGATCGATGGCAGTGGTGTGCATGTTTATGATGCCCGTGAGCGTTGTTGTCATTTTCGGGTGCAGCAGGAGTCACAGGCTCAGGGTGTTGGTATGAACTGGATTCCGCACCGTTGGGAAGTAGAAAAAGAGGTCTTTGATGTTGTTAAACCGTCCTGAAGATCATTCTGTTCGTTATGATGTGTTGTTTCCTTTATTAAGTAGATTGCCTCAGCAGTTGGCATATCGGTTGGCGGGGTTGCAATCTGGTTATTTCGGACGGCAACATCCGCAGCAAAAAGCGTTGATTGCTACCCAAATGCGTAGTGCTTTTCCTGAAGCAACGGATTTACAAGTGGAAGGCTGGTTGCGTGACTATTTTGTGATGGTCGAGCAGGAAGCATTAGATACCTGGTTTCTGGATAGCAAAAGTATACCTGATCTGGTGCAGTTAAAAGGATTCGAAAAAGTCGAGGAGTTGCGCCGTGCCGGGCAACGGGTGCTTCTTACCGGTGGGCATTTTAGCCGTTTCTGGATGGCCGGGCCTGCGATGCGGCTACGTGGCCAACGAGTGGGAACTATTACTCGCGATGGTGGTGATAATAATGATTATGGCTTACATCCGGCTGAGTATAAGTACCGCTTATACAAACTAAAAAAATTAAAAGAGGTATTAGGTGGCCCCTTCCTAATTGAGGGTAAAGACTTACGCCCGCTATATCGGCAGCTGGACGACAGCTTAATCACTTTAATTTTTGATGTGCCATACGTCGAAAAACAGTTTGGAGGCGTGACAGTTCCGTTTTTGGAAGGTAGTATAAATGTTCCTGCCGGAATATTTCGAATTGCAAAAAACACAAAGGCAGTGGTCGTGCCATTCTACATGCACGACCTTGGGGCAGGGAAAGTTATTGCAGAATTTTCTGAGGTAATTGACCCGAATAAATATAATGACGAGGATTTTATGAGTCTGCTTGTCAGTGAGCTGGAAATGCATATAAAAGCAAAGCCTGGGCACTGGTGGCTATGGGAGGCTCTCCCTCTGTTGCGGAGTAATAAAAATGAATCAAACGGAAGCCGCTGATCCTACTGATCCAGTAGACCATAATCATTCTCACACTCAAATCGTCAATCGCATTCCACAGTATGCTCAGGTACTGGAGTTAGGCTGTGCTACCGGCGAAATGTCGCAGATGATGAAGAGGAATTGTCAGGCACAAGTGTTTGGTGTGGAGAAAGATCCACAATCAGCATGGCAGGCACAACGCCATTGTGATTACGTATTTACTGAAGATCTGGACGATGCGGAAAGCCTGAGTGCGTTGCAGTTTGAGAAATTTGATGTCATTACACTAGTCGATGTCATCGAACATCTTCAGCACCCTGAAGCTTTATTAGAACGCCTTAAACCGTTGATGATGGACGAAAGTACCATTCTGTTGTCGGTGCCTAATGTGGCACATGCTTCTGTTCGGTTGGAGTTGCTGACAGGGGATTTTCGTTATGAAGATGCAGGGATTCTGGACAGTACACACCTCAAATTTTTTACCTTGAAATCCTTGAAGAGCATGCTGGCCCGCAGTGGTTTTGTTATCAATGAAATCGACTATACCTGGCACGATATACCGGACTCTGTTATCTCGCGCTACTTACGTCAGGTGGGTATCGAAGCCACACCACGTATTCTGGATTATTTCCATCAGCCAGAGGCGGTGGCTTACCAGTTCATCGTATCCATCAGTTTGCCTGGAACATCGCTGGTGAAAAGTTGTGATGACTCTGAAGGTGAGGATAGAATAATTCCACCGATGGATCACACACTGAAGCCAATGGCAGCATCATGGCAAACCTGGGGGCAGGTGTTCGGTAACTTGCAACAAAAGGAGCAAATCATTCATGGCCTTGAGTTACAGATGCAGAGCTGCCGGGAAGAGATGATGCGTTTGAACGATGGTATGCAGCTTAAATCTGAAGAGCTTGAGCGTGTTTATGCAACACGTAGCTGGCGAATGTTACGCCGGTTTGCCGGGATGTGGCGTGGTAGCAAGGCTGAAGTTCAGGGCGGATTAACTCACCACTGATAAACTATAAGACAGTTACACACTAATAAATATAATAATGAGGTGAGTTGTCTACATGGGGTCTTTGCAGCCTAAAATCAGTGTTATTGTTCCGGCTTATAACCACGCAGTGTGGATTGGGCAGGCACTGGAGTCCGTGTTCAGGCAATCGCTGAGTGAATGGGAGTTGATCATTATTGATGATGCTTCCAGTGATGAAACCTGGAAACAAATTCTCCTACTGACTGATGCTCGTAAAGAAAGCGGCATCACCACTATCCGGCACACTGGCAATCAGGGTGCTCCGGCGACAATTAATGAAGGTTTGTCGCTGGCTAGGGGCGAATATGTTGCTATTCTGAATTCTGATGATGCCTGGCCAGCCGACCGCTTGGCTCATCTGTATCACTATGCACAACAACGTTCACTGGACTTTATCGGTACAGGCTTGGTGTTGTGGGATAAAAGTTCCCGCCTTAAAAATGCATCTGAGCCGGACTGGTTACGTTGGTATCAGGGCTTGTTCAAAGACTGGAAGCAGCATAATGATTTCTTGCGCACGTTGTTGCGTGGCAATTTCCTGATTACCACCTCTAATTTCTTTTTCCGGCGCAGTGTTTATGAGCGTATGGGTGGCTTTGCTAACTTGCGCTATGTGCATGATTACGAGTTTGTATTGCGGCTTTATAACGCTGGTTTGAAGATGGAGTGTCTATGGGATAAGGCGCTGCTTTATTACCGTTTACACGACAGTAATACGATCCGCGAAAAACCGTTAGCGGCGATTCAGGAAAATATGAGCTTGTTGCTGCGTGTGTTTCCCGGATTGAGTAAACACCTGAATGCCTCGCGTCTGAATGGCCTGCAAATTCAGCTGCAGGATTTATACCGTTATACCCATGAAGAGTGGAAAACGACTGTACACCATCGGCTAGTTGAAAAAGAGCATGAGTTATTTCCACTCATTGCAGACCGTGATAAGTGGGTGACTGAACGTGATGCGCTGATACATGAGCAGGCAGAAACCATCATTGTGCGTGAAAACTGGGTAGCTGATCGTGATGGCTGGATCAAAGACCGTGATGAACTCATCACTCATTTACGTTCTGAGGTGAATCAGCAGCTGGAGGCCATTGCTGAGCGGGAAAGCTGGTTGACAGACCGTGATGAAATGATCAGTAAACGTGATCAATGGGTGGCTGATCGCGATTTGTGGGTTGCCGAGCGTGATGATTGGATTCATAAGCAACAATTAAAGCTTGAGGATACTGTTGCTGACCGGGATCGTTTGTTGAATAGTTGGTCTTACCGGGTCGGTACCTTATTGATTAATCCATTCCGTTTATTACGTAATCGCGTGCGAGTGGACGAAATGGGAGAAGGGCATGCCTGATAAAATCATCCTGCGTGACTGGAGGCGTTTGCAGCAATTGCTCACTTCTGAGATCCGCGACCAGTCGGTTAACACAGTGTCATTGGATGTTTTTGATACGTTGCTGGCACGTATTGAAACGCCGGAACAAGTGCAGCGAGCGGTATGTCGTTTGTTGGC
>CALHAO010000231.1 GCA_937931765.1 uncultured Thiotrichaceae bacterium | reverse complement strand
CGTGATGGCAAAAGTGCTTACCTGGACGACCTGCCATTAGTGCTGAGTTATGTGTTGACTGTCGGTGCCCGCCACCCTGAAACCAGCGAACTGGTCGAGTGGATGCATAGCGTAGGTATTCCCGAGCGAGTCGGAACGGTTGATATTCCCGCTTAAAAATAAGCGTTGAATTTCAGAATTTGCACCCAATACCCTATCAGCTATGGCATTATTAGCTGATGGATACAGCCTATCAGATACTGAAAAATACCTACGGTTATGACGACTTCCGCCTGAACCAGAAAGACATCATCAAATCGCTATTGTCGGGCACTGATGTGCTGGCGCTGATGCCTACCGGTGGTGGTAAATCCTTGTGCTACCAAATACCGGCTTTGGTGCGGGATGGTACGGGTATTGTCGTTTCGCCGCTGATTGCCTTGATGCAGGATCAGGTGGATGCACTGCTACAGCTAGGTGTGCGGGCAGCCTTCCTGAATTCCACCTTAGACTTCCAGGCTGCACAACAGGTAGAACAGCAACTGCTGGCGGGTGAACTCGACCTACTTTATGTCGCGCCGGAACGATTGCTGATGGATCGTATGATCAATCTGTTAAATCGTTCACACATCGCCTTATTCGCCATTGATGAAGCGCATTGTGTATCACAATGGGGACACGACTTTCGCCCGGAATATCAGAAATTATCCCGGTTGGCGGAACACTTTCCGGATATACCGCGCATTGCCTTAACAGCCACAGCTGATCATCGTACCCGTAAAGAGATCATTGAGCAGTTACACCTGCAACAAGCTGATATTTATATCAATAGCTTTGACCGGCCCAATATCCAGTATGCAATCAGTGAGGGCCAGAACGCCCGGCAGCAACTCGGCTACTTTCTCGACAACCATCATCCGCACGACGCAGGTATTGTGTATTGTCTGTCACGTAAAAAAGTCGAATCCACCGCTGAATGGCTATCGCAACAAGGTCGCCTGGCACTGCCCTACCACGCTGGATTAAGCCCCGATATGCGGCAGCGGCACCAGGAGCGATTCCTGCGCGAAGACAGCGTTATTATTGTCGCCACTATTGCCTTTGGCATGGGTATTGATAAACCAGATGTGCGCTTTGTCGCTCACCTGAATCTGCCCAAAAGTATCGAGGCTTACTATCAGGAAACCGGGCGTGCCGGACGTGATGGTGAGGCGGCGAATGCATGGATGGCTTATGGTTTACAGGATGTCATCACTCTGCGCCAGATGATGGCCGAATCCACCGCCAGTGATCAGCAAAAACGCATTGAACACCACAAGCTGGAAACCATGCTGGGTTTATGCGAAATGACCACTTGCCGCCGACAGGCTGTGTTGGATTATTTTGATGAACCAGACTCGAAGCCTTGTGGGAATTGTGATAACTGCCTGAATCCGCCAGAAACCTGGGAAGGCAAAGTCGCCGCACAAAAGGCACTGTCCTGTGTGTATCGCACCGGCCAGCGCTTCGGGGTGAATTATGTGGTTGATGTCTTACTCGGCAAAACTGATAACCGCATCCAACAGTTTGGTCATGACCAAATCAGTACCTACGGCATAGGCACAGAGCACGCCGTCACGGAATGGCGTACCATATTCCGCCAACTGATTGCCTTGGGTTATCTGAGTGTTGATATTGAAGGTTATGGCGCACTAAAACTCACCGAAAAATCACGACCTTTATTGCGTGGCGAACAAGATCTGCAATTGCGCAAGGAACGTAAGACTGAGAAAAAGAAGAAGGGCAAACGTGACAAAGAAACCGTGCGCTTTGTTGATCAGGCCTTGTGGGAAGCATTAAAACGGGTGCGGCTTCGGCTGGCGCAAGATCAGGGCGTACCTCCTTACGTAATCTTCCACGACAGTACCCTGATGCAGCTGCTGGCAGCGCGGCCCACAGATAAATTCGGCATGAGCGCCATTAGTGGTATTGGCGAAAAAAAGCTGGCCAGCTACGGCCAGGCTTTTCTGGAGGAAATTCAGCAGCACCCACGTAACGCATTACTTGATAACAACCTCAGCGATACTGTCAATGAGACACTCAGCCTACATACACAGGGTATGGATGCTGAAGCTATCGCCAAGCACCGTAGCATTACCGTCAGCACTGTTTACAACCACTTTTCTGATGCCATAGAGCTTGGGCTGGTTGAACCGATGGATGTACTGCCGATCAGCCAGTCTGAATACAACTATATTATCAATAGTCATGAATTGCTGGCGGAGGAAGACCGGGAGCGCATGAAGCCATTGTTTGAGGTGCTGGATGAGCAGTATGACTACAGTATTTTGCGGTGTGTGTTGGCATCGGTTTAACTATACTCCCCACACAGTTGCTCAGAAGTCCGTGCGCCCGCATCTTTCAGCATATCCGCAAGTTCATGCCTACCCTGCTGCAAAGCCAGATCCAAAGGCGGCAACGGGCGTTTCGCCGGGGGTAACCGACAAGCTTTCCGGAGCGATAATGGCTCTCCACCATCATCCGAAGATGGAAAGATATTGGCATTAGCCCCACCCCGAAGTAGCGCTTTCAAAATCTTTTTGTGCTCAAGTGCCAGCGCCCAACTCAAAGCCGTATCAGGGCTTTCACCACCTAAATTCGGATCAGCACCGTAATCTAGCAAGATCTGAACTGATTCAAGATTACCCTGGCGAACCGCCACTAATAACGGGCGATTATCAGCAGCATCCGCGCCCACACCCACCAGATTGGGTTTTGCACCGTATTGAAGTAATAGTTCAAGCATCTCAGGTTCATCAGAAATAGAACTCAGGACATTAGTGGCTGTCACGCCATTGATGCCGACTCTGCGGAAAGCACGGGAACGTTCTGTTTCCATCCTTGCACCCCGCTCCAGCAGGTAACGCAGAATACGCACCTGGCCTTTCTTTACAGCAATGCGGATAGGCTGGTTAATACCCTGATCATCAAGATCGATTGAGGCTCCACCTTCGACTAACTGTTTAACCGTGGGCAGATCACCGGAAGCAATGGCTTTAGTCAGGCTATCTGACTGCTGACTCACCATCATGGCGTTATTACCCACACTATTACTGCCGATAACCAGAGGGTGCGCATCGCTATCACAGGCTGTTAGTAATGTGCCTGTGAGTACCAATGGCAGAAGAAACTGAGAGAGTTTATTTTTGATCATGACCTTACCTATCTTTAAACATTCCTTGTTTGTATTAGAGATAGGTAGTTTTGGTCAGAAAAATCGCCGCTATAAGTATAAACGGTACAAAACTGCAGATAGCCGGAACACGAAATGTTCCACTATCTGCAGCCAGAGATTTATTTCAAATAATAAAGCCCCAAAGAGCAAGCCAGCAACACAGCCACCCACAGTACCATACTACCACTAGGCCAACTCCGGCCTAAAAATCCCTCAGGCCCATGATGTTCATACAAACTATCAATCACCTGATTAATCCGACCACGGATTTTCATTTCCGTCTTATGACCAATAATATTGGTCTTCAACGTAAATTCACGTCCGATATATTTAAACAAGCGCCGGTAGAACCAATCAAAATCCAAACTAATTGTCAGCGTTTGCTTCATCAGCGGCAGGAATACAAAGAACGCTAATCCGGCAAAGAATAATAACTGGAACTGAGCGACCAGATGCGCGGTGGTGTAGGCATTATAAGTCACTTGATAAGGCAGCAAGCTGTACAACACCTCCGGAAAGATACCCAGCGCAATACATAGGAAAGCAAAAAACCACATGGCGTATTGCATGTGTGGAGCCGGATCAGGTGGGCGCAAGCCGGAATCTTTCTGGAAAAACACAAACCACGGAAACTTCAGGCCGACATAAAAGAATGCACCCGCAGAAGCCACCATTAATAAAAACCATACCCAGACCAACCCTTCATAGGCCGCCGCCGAAGACTCCAACGACTTAGTCACAAATCCGGAGGTAAACGGAAACGAGGAAATCGCCAGTGCACCGACAATACCGGCAGCCGCTGTCACCGGCATGGTCTGAAATAAACCGCCCAGATCGGTACATTTACGCTTGCCGGTCATCATTAACACACTGCCCGCTGACATCAATAGCAGGGCTTTATAGATAATATGTGCAAAAGCATGTGCCACAGCACCGTTCAGTGCTAGCTCAGAACCTATGCCAATAGCGGTCACCATAAAGCCAACCTGATTAACCGTGCTATAAGCCAGAATACGGCGCATATCGTTTTCCATCACCGCATAAAAAATGCCGTAGAAGATCATATACAGGCCGATATAAATCAATATTTCAGACCCGGCAAACCCCATCAGCAGCACAAACACAGCCGTTTTAGTCGTAAATGTCGCCATGAAAACCATGCCGCTCGGGCTGGCTTCCGGATAAGCATCAGCCACCCAGGCAGATAATGGCGGTGCACCGGCATTAATCAGGAATCCGGCCATAATTAGCCATGTCGCCAAACTATCCAGCTGCATCGCGGTAAACTTAATCGAGCTGGTCTGGTACACATAAGCGACAATACCCGCCATCAACACCACACCGCCAAATAGGTGTATCAACAGATAACGTATACTCGCCGCATATGCACCAGAATTACCTTTCCTACCATCGGGCTGAGTCTGGGTATTAGCCCATAACACCATCGTTGATCCCAGCGCCATCATTTCCCAATAAATAAACAGCGTGATCAAATCACCCGCGAAGGTCACACCAATCGCTGAACCACCATAGAAAAAAGCAGCACTCAGCTCCAGTACGGTAGCTTTATCCAAGGCATATAAACCACCAGCAAAAGCTGCAATCGCAAAGACCGTAGCAAACAAGCGCCCTTCCACCGTTGAATGCATCGGCTCTAGTTCATAATCCATGAAACCGAATAAAACACTACTGCCGTCCGGAACCATCCAGATCATCGCCAGCGTTAACAGCGGTAATATCAGCAATAAGGCATGACGAACCTTGCCTTCCACTAACGGTAATAAAAATGCGCCCAGAATCAGAATGAATCCGGGTGGAAATGCAAACCCGCTAATCATCTCACTCATCGTAATAAGTATCCTTGCGTTTCAGGAAAATGCCCATTAGCTTCGCGCCAACCATAAT
>CALHAO010000230.1 GCA_937931765.1 uncultured Thiotrichaceae bacterium | reverse complement strand
ACAGTGGTAGAATATTACAGACAGACCCTACATCATGGTGCATAATGTATGCCTGAATTCAGTGATTGTCTACTCATGGAATGAAATAATTATGGAGCCGATTTACACAGAGACAGGTATTTCCGTGCGTCAGTGTGACCTGCCTGCACTGAAAGCACAGTATCGTATCAGTGAATATCCAATCATCCGGCGCATTCCACGACTCACTCAGGGTGGCGGCTTTGGAGATCACAGTAAACACCCGCATGCCTGGAGCGTACTGTTATTGATTGATGGGCAGTGGGTGACTGTGATTAGCGCCAGAGGACATATCCGGGAATGGACGAGTTTGGATAGGCTGGAACGCTGGCTGCGGACGCAGGGGTTTCAGAATTTCTGGCTGGAGAATAAGCTTGATCCGACGGGTGAGAGTGTGTCAGGTACGGATGAACTGACTAATCCGTCTATTAAATGATATGAAATTTGATCCGCTATAATTGCTTGCTATAACTCAACCCGGTCTCCGTGACTGGGCGGCGTTGATGTGACAATAAACGACAGGTTTTCTTTATGCTCGTTGCTGAGTTGATGCTTTACGCCAGCTTCAACATGAAAGCCTTGTTGAGGCATTAACTGATGAGAAACTCCGTTTATATTAAGAGTCGCAATGCCTGACAGAACAAAGAAAAATTGCTCAGATCGTTCATGATAATGCTGAACTTCACTACAGCCAGGTGGTACCAGCTCCTGAATGACACTTAGGGTTTGCGACTTGACCAAATGCCAACCATCGCAAGCTTCCCCCCACCTATAATGCTCTGCAGTTTCCTTTGATATCACGTTCATCTTCCTCAAACTAAGCGCCAAATCGCGACTCAGGTGAGGCATCCAGCAACAGAACCAGACACCCCACCCACAAAGTTAAATCAGCCTCAAAGCCAATACCCTAAAACCACTTACCCACAGAAGTATCCGGAATAACCGTTACATCACCGTCTTCCAGTGGCACCGTTTTAAATTGCGCCTTGATCCCTGCATTCCAGGTTTTAGCACGCGGAAACAGCTCCCGCTCCGCCGTCTGCATCCGGCCACGCGTCATCAGAATACCCAGATCAGCGCCATGATAACTATAGTCACCTATGGTATAGACCTGCATATAAAACGCCTCATCCTCATGCGTCACACTGGTTACCTGCTGCGCCGGACGACCAAATTCAACATGACCATCCTCATGCATTGTCCAGATACCAGAGGCCGGTGCTTCAGTAATCAGCCCCACTTCATCTTCCGTTTGCTTGAGAATTAACTGGCTCCAATTATCATAATCCTTCCACCGTGCCTGGGTATTGTGAACGCTCAGATCATAATCAACATCCAGGAACTCCAGCAGATGAAACAGGAATAAGGGCAGACCACCATAGGTGGTCGTGATCAGGTTAGTCATCGGCGATGCACCACTAATACGTGGATTTATTTCGCCGAGATACACTTCCTCGGTATCAGTATCCAGCAAGAAGTCAAAGCAGAACACACCTTTATAACCTTCTTGCCACAAACGATCACCCAACTGCCGCGCCATCTTCTGCACTTTATTGACGATCTTGCGATCCAGCAGATTATGCGAAACATCATTACCACACCAGCCACCCTTATACGGGGTAATTTCTTCAAAGCCGGTAATATCCGTCATCACCGGCCCGACCAACGTGCCGTGGCGGGTGGCACAAGCTTCTACCGTACCGGGCAGATGATTGATGCGCTTCATAATCTTAAGATCCTGATCACGCATTTTCTCTGCGTGACGATCCCAGTCTGCTTCACTATTAATGAAAAAAGTCGTGCGCCCGGAGTCACCATAAGGCGTTTGTACGACCAGATCAGTGCCGAGATTATTTTCCTTAGCCAGCGTTATGAGTGTTTCATAATCATCCGCTTCGGCCAGAATATTCGGCGCACTCGCCACACCCGCTTCATTACCCAAACGAGTGGTTTCCATCTTTGAATCAATCCGGTTGCGCAGCGCGTCCGGTGGCAGGGCAATATCTAACCCTAACTTAGCCGCCAGCTCTTCGGTTTCATCATCGAACATCACGAACAGCGCTTTACCGTGCCCGCCCTTCTCTTTAACTCGCGCTTCGAATTCAGGATGCTTCAGCAAATAGTTAGCCACATCCTCCATCGACTTAAAATCCTGGTAGCCTTGGTCAGAGGGCACAAAAATATCACGGTGCGCGCCAGCGAAGGTATCAAAATAATTAACATACTCCAGATTGCCCACCCACTGCTCAAGGCCTAACAGACTGAAAGGAGTGGGGGAAATAAAATAGATCGGCGTAGTATTTTTTCTCAAGAACTCGAGTATTTCCGAGACATTTTTTAGCTTAGGCTTGTTCTCAGTGCTCATTGAGCATCCTCCTAGGGCGGTAATGGGAATTTATTATTAGCTAGAAAGTGCTGCAACCCCCTCGTAGCGTCTGTTTATCATACCGTGAATTGTTGCGCATTGTTATCAGTACCAGCCTTCTCACACAAGAGATAATCCTGGAAATTGCTCGCGATTCTCATATGAAATGCCACTGTTGACACCACCTACAATCGGATTTAAATGTACCTACCGCGCTAAATCACCTAAAATTTACAGTCAATATAATAATAAGGTGCCGTGATGAAAAATATGTTGCTACTTACCCTAACGACTTTGGTCGCCACCCTCACGGTCAACACAGCAACAGCAGATTCAACGACCTACTCGTTTGGTGTGGTGCCACAGTTTTCATCCGAACGGATTAGCAAGACATGGGAACCGATACTCGATTTATTGGAAACAGAAACGGGCCTACAGTTTAAACTCTCTGGTTCTCTGGACATTCCGGCCTTCGAGCGTAGCTTTACCAAAGGAGGGTTCGACTTTGCTTACATGAATCCTTACCACGCAATCGTAGCGCACAAAAATGCTGGCTATGAGCCTATTATCCGTGATGTAGGTCGCAGCCTTTACGGCATTATCGTGGTTAAAAAAGACAGTCCGCTTCAATCAGTAACTGAGTTAGAGGGCAAAAAAGTAGCCTTTCCAGCGCCAAATGCCTTAGGTGCGGCGCTCATCCCACGCGCCGAGTTCAGCCGCAAACATAACATTGAAATAGAGGAAATGTACGTTAGCAGCCACACCTCTGTTTATCTCAATGTCGCACTCGGGCTGGCTGCCGCAGGGGGTGGCGTTCAAAAAACGTTGGCCCAACAACCCGAACACATCGCCAGCCAGCTGAAAATTATCAGTAAAACTCAGGAAGTCCCTCCTCACCCCATTACAGTTCACAAAAGAGTCCCGGAAAAGGTCAAGCTAGCCGTTCAACGCGCACTGATGAAAATTGCTGCGACAGAATCAGGTGCCAAATTACTAAAGAAAATTCCGATTAAAGTCGCCGGTGAAACAAGCATAGATGACTATCAGTTGATCAATGCGATGAACTTAGATGAGTTTTATGTGAAGTAAGTCACATGAATCTACGTCTCAAACTCATCCTACCTTTTGCCCTGTTATTAGTGGCTGTTTATGCTTATAGCTCGCTTTATGTGATCCCGAGCTATGTAGAACTGGCAAAGGGCAAACAGCTAGAACAAGAGTCAACTTACATAGATTTACTGTCGACTGCATTACTGCCAGATCTTCTAGAGAGCGACCTGGCGAACGTTTACAATACACTCGACACCGTTCTGTCAGAACGCAAATATTGGTACACCTTATCATTGTTTAACGTGGACGGTATTCGGGTTTATCCACTATCCGGGCGTTATATCCCCAAGGGCACTGCACTGGAATCACTCACACGAAATATAATTTTCAACGGTAAGCAATATGCTTCAATAAAGCTCCAATTAGACCTCCAGCTACAGATCCAACAAGAAGTCAGTTACATTAAAAAAGTACAACTTTATGTCATGCTGATTCTGATGGTGACCTTTATTGCGATGTCATTATTTTTGGATATGTTAATTCGCAAGCCTATGGTCAAACTGACTCACTTTGCTGACCAAATCGCCAATGGTAATTATCAAACAGACGCAGTCATCCATAGCCAGGATGAAGTCGGTCAGTTAGGTAAGTCACTTGAAATCATGCAGCGCAAGATTCATGAGCGCGACACAGCCATGAGCCACTTCTCTGACATTCAGGATACGATCCGTTTTGTACAAAGCAAGTTCATTTCAGAGCAGGAAGCCTCACACGTTTTCTTAGAGCTACAACGCAGAATTCTGGAACTGACGCACTGTAGTGAAGGTCTGATCGGCGAGCTGATGCTGGATAATAAGAAACAACCATACATATCGCCCCTATCCATTAACAATACGCTGCACATCTACTCAGGCCATACTAATACGGTAATGAAGTTGACAAATGATGAAGGCCAGCGCCTTTGCCAGGCTGACTCCCTGCTGGGTAAGATGATGGCTACGGGTAAACCACTGATCAACAACGGCCCGGTTATTTCGAGTGAACAACTCGGCTTTCCCTTAGACAATGATCATAAAATTAATAACTTCCTGGGCCTGCCGCTGTATACCGGTTACCAATTTGTGGGCACCTTATGCCTTGTAAACAATAAGAATGGCTTTACCGACTCCATTTTTGGCGAACTGGAAGTCCTACTGCAAACACTGGCACAATTGATTGTGGCGCATCGCGAGCGCAAAACACTAATCGACAATGAAACCCGGCTCAGGTTAGTCGTGGATAATGCAGTTGAGGGCATTATCTCGACCGATGAAGTGGGGACAATCACCAGTTTTAACGCGGCTGCCGAACGCATTTTTGGCTATAGCCAGCATCAAATGATCGGGATTTCAGTCAAATCACTGATCCCCGAACAGAATTATACAAGCCACGTTGAAGCCGCAAAATTCCTGCTGGATGATAATCTTAATATTTTACAAGTAAATAAAGGGCTGGAAACTGATGGCCTGCACCTGAATGGCAAACTCATTCCTCTGGAGTTGTCGATCTCTAAAGTAGTGACACAACAAGGATTACAATATACCGGCATCGTTCGTGATATTACTGAGCGCAAACAGCACGAAGCAGAACTCAATCAAGCTTACAGTGAACTACAACTGGCACATGTGCAGCTGGAGGAACAAAATCGTCAGGATGCGTTAACCGGACTATCCAACCGGCGGCATTTGGATGAAGTCTTACAACTGGAATGGAATCGTGCTGAACGTCAGTCTGACAGCCCATTGAGCCTGCTGCTTTGCGACATAGATTACTTCAAAAAATACAATGACACTTATGGTCACCTTGAAGGCGATGAATGCTTAAAACAAGTGGCACAAGCCATCAAAAACAGTTTTACCCGGAAAGTTGACCTGGCGGCCCGCTATGGCGGTGAAGAGTTTATGGTGATCTTACCGAATACTCCAACTGATGCCGCCACCCGACAAGCTGAGAAAATGCGGCAGAATATCTGGGCACTAGCCATTGAGCATAAATCCTCTGAGGTTGCCGCAAGAATAAGTATTAGCGTGGGTGTTTATACCATTCATAATACGCAAGGCCTGACACTAAACTCGTGCATTGGATTTGCTGACGAAGCCTTATACCATGCTAAGGAAGTGGGCAGAAATCAGGTCGTTCATTACGAAACACTCCACGCTCAAAACTCCCATGACCGGCTAATCGTCACCGAACCTTCTCTGAAATTATCAAACGGGTAGCGATTATTTTTATAATTACTGTATTCAACCCGCCAGGTTTCCGGTCGCCAATCGTAATAACCAAAACCATAGCTCCATCTAGTCGGCTCTCCCTTCACTTTCTGGGAAGCTGTGGTGCGGAAATACCAGTTTGGAATAGGACTCCATTGGAAAGTACCATTGACAGCCAAATCACCACTAATGGGCTGGCTAATTCCCAGTGAAGTAGAAATTTTATAATCACGCAAGATCTGGGAATCGATTTTGTGGCTAACGCTCAGAACAGCTTTCTCAACTGACAGACCATCGCCCGCTTTAATCGGCCCCCAGTTATTCAGCTGAACAGAAGTTGTACCGGGTCGCCAGTTGCTATAGCCCAGCCCCCAGGAATAGGTGTAGGCCTCACCCTTAATACGCTTCACAGCAGCACGGGCAAACCAGTTCTCCACTGGTTTCCAGCCAAAACTTAACTTGGTTGAAGGCCTCGAGCCATCCGCCGGGATGTCGTAGAGGAACGTAGCTGACAGATTCAGCTTTTCATCTTTTTTCTTACCATTGGCTTTATTAGATGTATTAGTACTGGCAAACGGTGCCGATAAAGCGCCACTATTACCGGAATCACCAGCAGCACCATCAGGAATGGGGATAAATTCCTTCGGTGGCACTACCATCGACGCAAAGTCTGTTCTGGCCTCAGCCAAACGTTTCTTCCGTGCTAATGCCTCAGCTGCCACCTTACGTTTTTTTTCTTCCCATTCTGCCGCACGCCTTTTCTTTAAAGTCAAAGCTGCCAATCTGGCTTTTTCAGCCTTGTCTTCTGCTACTTTAGCGGCTGCTATACGTTGCTCCTGCGCTTTTAATGCCCTCCACCGGTTTTGTTCAGCAACCTTCAACAATGCCAAGCGCTTTTTCTCGGCGGCTATTGCAGCCAAACGTTTCTTCTCAGCAGCGATGACTGCCAAACGCTGCTGTTCCGCCGAGGCTTCAGCTTCTAAACGCTGCCTCTCTGCTAATAAGGCTTGCTGTTCTTTCTTTTCTTTTTCCTGTTGCAATGCCAACTGCTGTTGATGCTCCAGCTCTTGCTCGCGTAACACAGCCTGACGTTCCTGCTCTTTCTGTTCAGCCACCCGAATTTTTTCAGCGTCCAGCTGCAAGCTAATTTGTTGCCTCAAGTAATTCAGATCCGATTGATACAAAGCCTGCTGCTCTTTCTGCAACGTCTCTAACTTGCCGATCGAAGCATCGGTCTCCGCCAGCGTCTGTTGTAACTGTTGGGTTTTATACCCCACACGCTGAAACAGATGTTCCGGCCAAGCCGCTTGCAGACGATGTTTAACCTTTGGCAGCTCGCAATACGGGTACCAGTTAAACGGGTATTTCTGAGCTTCCTTTTGTGGTGGTCGCGGATAAAACTTAGCATTCTGTAAATGATCCTGTTGCACATCAACGTACAACTTTCCGGTGGTGGGGTGCGGGAAACAACGTAATTGATGAATACGATGCAGAAAAATCTCATAAGCATAATACGGGATAGATATATCTAATAATTCAGGGATATAACGACCCTCATCATCCCCTGGCTGATCCAGAAAACCCCAGCTCCGGAATCCATTCCAATTCAGCGGTACAGCATCCCCAGCCTTGCTACGCAGCAACTGCTCACCCTTCAGCGACAGATTATTAAATGCACCATCTTCTCCCAGTAAGGGGCAATAATTCCACTGCAAGGCAACACGCTCGCTCAGCGTTTTTAATTCAGGAAAACGTTCAATAGTCCGGTGAAGCGTGCCCAAGGCAATATCGATCGAGCCAGCGAATAACATAGCGCCCCCGGCTTGCTGACCCAGCCACTCATCCGGCCACTCCATGCCTTCCGGTGAGATACCAATTAACTGACTCAGTAAGCTTTTAGCCTCTTCCGGCTTTTCAGCACAGTGCAGAGTTTCCAGTTTGTCTAATAGCGGAGACAGCGGATTATTAGCACGCCTGTGCCCAGCAACTTTAAGGAAGTAATTATCACGCTTGAAACGTGTGGAGAAAGCTTCTGTTTCACTGAAATTGGCAGGTGCGACGAAGTTTGCCCAGCGAATTCTGGCGCGTAGCATTTCAGCACTTTTCTGATAAAACCTCCGTTGCTCTACCAATGCTGATTTGGACTTTTGCAGGGCATTTAGTTCATTAACATAGGTTTCTTGTTGCTGAAGATGCTGCTGTTTAGCTGCGTCAGCCTGACTCAACAAATCGACAACAGATTCCGGAATGGCGTCAGATGTCAATTGAATGGATATATCGGTATTAGTAGTGGACGCATACCCAAACGTTGGCAGGGCAAGCTGACTTATTATCAGCATGCCCTGTATTACCGTGGAAGTCGCAGACTTCCACGCTTGGGGGAAAAACCTTTCCATGTACTTCAGGTAAAACCCAGGTAAACCGCTGGAGTGTTTACGCATAGCTTAACCAGGGGTTAGCCTAATCCGTATCAGACTTAGCATAAGTAGCCTGTATTTTTTCAGCATCACCATCTGTTTTACTCAGCGTGCAGACATCACAGGTTTTTTTCTTTTCCAGCACCGGGCTATCCAGCTTAATAATGCGCTGACACCCCTCACATAAGCTCATAAAACTACCGTACTTCTTAAACAGCACATTCGCCATAATATTGCCGTTCGTATTAGCGGTTGTCGTGGTGTTATAGCCGATACCATTTTCGTACACACCCGAATACCAACCCTGCTTAGGGTCATAGGCACTCTCAATTTTTTGCATTAATACCTGGCTATACTCATCCTCAGGAAACAATAGCGCCAGAGCCAGTGCCGCCTTAGTAGATACTGCCTTCAAGTTATTATAGCGATTACCACGTGGGTCAATAGTACTCCACTGGATGCCTGCATTAAAAATGTTGTTATATATAAACCATGGCTCACGATCAATATTATCTTCCGATACTGCTGTCACAATACCAGTACGCTTCCAGCGTTCTTTCTGTACCTCAAAAATATTTTTCAGTAGCTTGGTGTTCTCGTCATCCAAGCCGTTTTCTGTTGCATCCATCGCATAGGACTCGGTGATAACGTAGTTATTAGCACCGAACTCACGCGGATCACGCGTATCATGTGCGATCGGAACACCCATTATATCGATTTCGTTGCGGAATTTGTTGTTATAAGTTGCTGCCACACTCATATCAAACCCCAGGGTTTTGAATACCTTTGCGGTATATTGCTCATAACCTAAACGTCCCTCCTGCAACACTCTGATCTTTTTAGGATCTTCTTTATCACGCGCCATACCGTACATCTGGCCATCTTTGACCATGCGCGAAAAGTCCCAGCGATCAATGGTTTTCTTAGCCATATTTTTATATTTCGGGTGCATGCACTGAACGGTGTTCAGCCATGATACCAAACGTCCCAAATCCAACACTGATACACCAATACCATCAGGCACCGGCTTATTCGCGTAATCCACCATCTCAGCGGTTTTAGTGTTGTACGCTTTATTCGGTGCTTCATCATTAAACATTTTGAAGGTATTTAATGTCTTAAACATCGCCATAATGCGGTCATCAAAATCTTTCTGGTCAATAAAACCAAAGTCTTTTGCCGCAATAGTCGCCGCCAGCGCTGAACCGGTGTCCCACATAGTGGTTGAAGGGTAGTTATTCGTAGAGTTATACAAGCCTGTTTTAGGATTGTAGTTATTCTGAAAATAAATCCAGGCAATGCGGGCAATTTCCAGATCATCCTCGCATAGTTCATTACCGCCCGCCAAACAGGCATCCGCCACTGGCCGATTCAGGCACGCCACCGAAGAAGACTGACCTTCAACACCACAACTGCCTTTATCAGCACGCTTACCCGTACCTGAGACAAGGTATTGCAGGGGTGCTTCCGCTGAACCCGGCGTTCCTGCATTCAAATCTACCGTGACAAAACTACTCAGGTAAATGATACCACCCGCCATTACAACACCAGCCACTACCGCTAAAGAGGCCAAAGTGGCTCCCCAAAAACCAGAGGTCTTTCGCTCTTTTAGCACGATGACTTCATCATTTTTATTATTATCCATTACTATTTATCCTGTTTGTTCAATGCTTGTTTCAGCACCGAATAAATTGGTTTTGTGTCTTTTCTGAGTCTGCCCGCTGTCCAGGCCCCGACTGTCATATCGATGTCTTTCATTAAGCCTTGCAGCGCCTTTTTATGTTCAGGGTAGTTGCTGCCTGACTTCCAGATAAGCTCCTTACTAGATTTCAGAGTTTCAGCAGCTCCTTCACCATTTTCAGCATGACGCTGAATTTCAGCTTCAAGCACCAGGGTATAAGCCTTACGCAA
The DNA here is from genome assembly GCA_937931765.1 of uncultured Thiotrichaceae bacterium. Classification (GTDB taxonomy): domain Bacteria; phylum Pseudomonadota; class Gammaproteobacteria; order Thiotrichales; family Thiotrichaceae; genus Thiolinea. Next base: position 10,641 of record CALHAO010000230.1, on the reverse strand, counting down.
AGCACCAATTTTATCTTGGGCCACCTGAAACGCCTGCAGCTTTTTTTCGCTGCTGGCTTGTTTAGCCTGATTATTAACCAAGCTATCTACTTTGCCATCCAATGTTGTTAGTTTTTCGGCGCTGTCTTTTTGTAAGACATTCGCCTGAGGGTCAGGCATAGCCTGCTGCTGCAATAAACTAGTTTGCAAACTAAGCTGGCTACTCTGCTGGTTAAACTGCATCAGTAGCCAAACCACCAATACAAATGTTGCTACCTGAAAAATTTTAGAAAACATCATTCACTCCCTAGTTGGCTGTACGGCTATCAGGCCCATCAGTTAAATCAGTTAAATCAAGCACACCCAGCGTGCCAGCCTTGGTATCATTCGTTGTTTTGGTGGTTGCCTCGTCCGGTTTGTCTACCTCGGCTTTTTTTCCAGCAAACGGTAACGGCCCAAGGCCCACTGTCCAAGCCAATAACGAAATCCTGCCCAGCAGAATAGCCATACCTAGTGATGCACTGGCGGCTACCGCATATTTCAGTATGGTGTACTGATAAGGCTGGAACTCAATACCCATAACCAACACATCAAAAATATCGATAATGGCCGGATGTACCAGATACATACCAAACGTATATTTCGACCAGTTAGATAACTTATCCGGCCAGTTTAAGTGTTGAGACCCCATGAAAATGGTCAACGACAAGACCGGGATCAGGTAATGCACATAATAGAAAGCACCGGTGCGTACACCAAACTCACCACTTTCAATATTCTGTCCCGCCTGAATCAGTTTGATCATAAAAAATAGACTCAGGGCAAACACCGCAAAGCCCATAATTTTCATCGAAGTATCCCGGTCAAGCTTTGTTTGCCACCAACCAAACAAGGCATAAGCCGCCATGCCATAACCGACATAACTGAGTATTTTCACCAAATGGACAAGGTACTCCAGCACATCCTGATTAGGCACATGGCCCCACAGCCACCCCGTCAGGTACTCACGTATAAACAGCAGGGGAATCAATACCAAACCCAATAACGGATAACGACTAGCCAACTGGTAAAGCGGATAGAACAAAATCAAGGCAAATAGAGTAGGTAGGAAGTGCATGTGATATTGCGAAGAACCTAACAGGAAATAATCAACCCAGCTTAATGGGTTCATCAAAGTATTCAGAGCGTCCCCGCCATAACCAAATTGATAAGCTTTAAACAACGTGAAGAAGGCATAGAAAACAGTCCACACAGCGAAAGGCACCAACAGACGCCTGGCCTGCAGCTTCAGGGTAGATTGATACCCCGTAGGTTTCCGCTCCAGCTTGAAAGCCAGCAGAAACAGCGACACCAGAATGAAATACTCCGTGCTGACCAACTCAGCGGTTGTGCGGAATAAAATCGTAAATAAACGCTCACCCTCCTGCACATTGCGGAAAGGCCAACCATAGGCATCAGTGGTGGAGTGAATGGCAATAATACAAAATGCTGCAGCAATACGGGCAGCATCCAACCAATTCATACGTACTGCGGCTGTTTTTATCATTTTTGTTTTACCTCAACCTGTGCTATTTCCTGAGCCGTCACAATGTCAGCCATCCCCGGATACTCTCCGGTTTTCTGACTGGTTTCATGCCACTGATCAATCTGAGCAATACCCTCAGCCCCCACTGCCAGCACCACAAGATTTAAACGGCTGTCATTCTTTTGTGTCTCACTAATCTCCTTTGACCATTCACCAAGCGCATTTCCAAGTGGGTGCTTTGGCCAGTAATGTTGATTACGTTTCATCATCAGATAAGCCTGAGTCGTATTCTCCGGCAGCTTAGTCAGTACGCCCTTTGCGGTGAACACAGCATCAACGCGCTTGCCCTGCTGCGGGTAGCTAATCACTGCAAAATCGGTGGCAGCAGGCACCCGCGCAACTACGCGATAATCACCGAGTGAATAAAATACGCCTGTCAGCAAAATAGAAACGGTAATGGGTAGCAGCGCAGCACATAGCAATACCCACAAACGGCGAGTGCTATCAGTCATTGTTGTGCCACCGGAGTCGATGGAATTGCCTTTTATTATTGTATTCATAGGACTAAGTTCAGTTGTTTTTAGTTATGTATTGATGTGTTTATTTGTTATTTATACAGTTTGTGCTGCGACCGGACACCATTTATTAATAGCCTCTCTCAGTACATCGACCTGAATCGGCTTGGTCAGGTATTCGACCATACCTACCTGAAAGTACTCAGTCTCATCACCTTTCATCGCATTCGCTGTCAAGGCGATGATCGGTGTTGTCATTTCCGGCCAGTTGGCTTTGATTCGCCGGGTGGTTTCGATACCGCTAATGCCCGGCATCTGAATATCCATAAAAATCAGATCAAAGTCACCACGGCGTTCTTCCAGCAGTTTAAGCGCCTCATAGCCATCATGAGCAAACACCGTTTCATGACCCAGTTTCTTCAACATACCTTTGGCCACCATGCGATTAATACCGTGATCTTCCACCACCAAGATAGTCGCACTCCGGTGATCAACCGGCTCCGCCATTGCATCTGGTCGTTTATATTTTGGGCTTGAATGAAGTTCATCCGGAGAAGCAAGCTGTCGACTTTCCGAACTCACCGGACGCGGCAACCGGGCAGCAACAGGCCTTACAGGATTTGTGCGCTGATTCTGCTGATCTTGCGGTTGATCACTCAGCAAATCCCCAAGCTTGTCGTAACTCACAGGACGATAGAGTGGCGTGCATTGAACATCAGGAACCGCTGAAAACAAATCGTTGTACTGCATATTTTGATTGATAATCCGGCCTACCCTGAGAGGTCGTCTATCCGGAAACTCGCCGTTTCGCCGGAGCATTGCATCCACAGAAGACAATTCCCTCCCGGTAAAGCTATCAGGAATAATAATCAACCATTCTGATGCAGACTGTTTAAATAACACCGCTAAATCAGCCATACTTCCGGCTTCACGACAAGCAACTCCCATATAGGCGAGCTGCTCAATCAATAACGCTCTGTGTACCTGATTTTTATCAAACACAATACAATCAGCAACAGCCGGAGATAATAGCGGCACACCGGACAACGGCTCTTCATACTCCAGTAAAGGCACTTCAAACCAGAACGTACTGCCTTCGCGTAGCTCACTGTCTACACCAATTTCGCCCCCCATCAGTTCAACCAGTTGGCGGGAAATCGCCAGCCCCAAGCCTGTACCACTATTGTTATGCTGGTCATAACTATTGATCTGACTGAAGGCCTTAAACAAACCGTGTATTTTTTCTTCAGGAATCCCTACCCCGGAATCCTGAATAGCAAAACGCACAAAATTGGCTTTATCTGCCAAAGTAATACGTAATACCACTTCACCTTTTGTTGTAAACTTAATTGCATTACCAATCAGATTCATCAGTACCTGACGCAGACGCAGCACGTCACCTGCCATCGCATCCGGCACATCAGCTGCTATAATAATAAATAGATCAAGCTCTTTTTGTGCCGCAATAACTCCCAGGGTTTCGGTAATTGAAGGCAAGGAAACACCCAGTTGAAAAGGCTCCTGAATCAGCTCAAGTTTACCGGCATCCAAACGTGATATATCCAGAATGTCGTTGATAATAGTTAGTAATGATTGAGCAGAGTGGAGAATCGTATCCACCTGATGGTGCTGGCTGTCATCCAGCTCCGTGTCTTTCAGTAAGGTCGTGATACCAATAATGCCATTCATCGGTGTACGAATTTCATGACTCATGGCAGCCAGAAATGTGCTTTTCGCACGGTTAGCACTCATCGCCTGGTCAGTCGCTACACTCAATTCTTCAGTGCGCACTGCTACCTGATTTTCCAGGGAATCCGCCAGAGAGCGTAACTCCTGATTGACCTGGTACAGCTCCGCACTTTTTGCCTCAAGCAGCATCTCTGCCATTTTGCGGGCTTTCTTCTCTCTTTCCAAACGACGTTGCAGGCGTACGAGCTGATCCATATCTATGCCTTCACGATACGGAATTCTGCATGCGTACCTTTACCCGCTGACAAATCTTTCATGATAATTTCAGCATCCACTTTAAAGTAATCCAGACAGCCATGCAGCAGACCTTGCGCTAAGGTAGAAAACGGATGCTGAGAACTGTATGTCATGATCAGTACTTTCTCACCTTCACGCTCTGTAGCAAAAGACGGTAACGAAGCATCCGGGTAAAGTTTGCGTACTTCGACATGAATATAATGCTCCACCGATTCCAGAAATGTGAACACGCCCGTATTCTCCGAGAAAAATGCTGGATGCAATTGGTAAAAACGCCCGAACAAGTGCTGCCCGAATACACGAATCAAGTCTTCAACCTCGATATCTGTACGCTTGGACAAGCTCACCACCAACTTCACTATCTCCTTGTGTGAGTAAGTACCGACAGAGGTATAAATACCTTCTGACTCAAGATTCGAGTCATCAATAATGTCATCGACCATATCGTCAGAGAACTTGTCAGCCACCATTTCAAGAAACTCAGTAAAAACGATACCTTTCATAAAAAGCCCTTTTATTTTTCTTTAATTAATATCTTTATAGCTCAACAATCATTTCTTCTTTCAACTGCTGTTCGACCCGTTGAAATTCAGCTTCCAATTTCAGAAAAGTCTGAGCAGCGAATAAATCATCCTTATTTTCCTCGTACGCTTCCAACAAGCTGCACAGCTCCGCCATGCTAAAAGCGCCGAGCAGTTTGCAACTTGATTTCAGCTTATGACAGATTGCCCCAACACGATCTGAATGCTGATTGCTGATTGCATGAGGGATGTTCTTCATTGCCTGATGTGTATCAAGCATAAAAAAATCAATGATTTCCTGAAAGCCTTCATCTCCCATTAATTCTTCAAGTTGGGAGTAGGTATCCATGTCAATAGGATCTGTTGAGAGTTTAGACATTGTTATTGATCTCATTTGCTTGCTAATCTTTATAAATATAATTTATGATGCTAGTGTAAGTATAAGCATAATTCATCAATAATAAAACCTCGGATGATAAGAATTAAAAAACTATGAAAATCCTATTGGTCGACGACGCTCTTGACATGCGACTCGTCATGAAGCGCACTCTCACACTGATGGGGCATCAGGTAACCGTCGCTGAAGATGGTGCAGAAGCCTGGAAGTATTTGCAGAATGAAGTATTTCAAGCGGTGATCACTGACTGGGACATGCCCAATATGGATGGTGTTGAGTTATGCCGCCATATCCGCTTGGCTACCTTCCCTAATTATGTCTATATCATCCTGCTGACCGGGCGCTCCGGAAAACACAACCTGATTGCTGGTATGGATGCCGGAGCTGATGACTTCGCAACCAAGCCTATGGAACGTGATGAAATGGAAGTGCTACTACGGGCAGCAGAACGGGTCATTTCCCTGGAACGCCGTCTGGAACAACAGAACCATGATCTTGCTAAGGTCAATGAGTCATTGGAAAAAGCGCGGGACGAAACCATGCGTGATCTCCTCCATGCTGCTGCTTTGCAGATGGGCATCCTGCCTGTTCAAAAACAGATGGGGCCGTTGGACTTTGCCTGGTTTTTCCGGCCTGCACAGATGATCGGTGGTGATACCTTTAACTACTTTCCAATGAATGAACGCCTGCAGCTCTTTTATACCGTCGATGTATCAGGGCATGGTATTTCTGCCGCTCTTTTGTCCATGTATCTCTCAAACCTGCTAACTTCAACGGCTGATCAAACTTGTAGCCAATGGTGTGGCGACGATGAAGTATCGATCAAACAAAATTTAGCAAAAATGCTGCGCTTTTTTAACGAGCACTTATTAGATCTCACTGACCACTATTTCACCATGATTCTGGGTGTTATTGATACTTCGGAGCACCGACTGCACTTCATTCAGGCAGGGCATCCGATGCCATTTTTAGTAGATAAATCCTCAGGCAATGTTGAAGAACTGAATTGCACCGGCTTCCCGGTGGGTCTGGTGCCGGATGTTGAATATGAAGTCATGTCCTATCCGTTTCCACCTGAGAGCCGCTTAGTTTTGTTTTCAGATGGCTTGTTTGAAATGCTTGATAATAAGGGTCAGCCATTACTGAATAGCGACCTTGATGCGGTGTTAAAAACTTCGGTCAATTCCAATGCCACTGAAACTGTCCAGTCAATATGCAATCACTTTTTAGTAGATGGTTATGAGGAAAATCAACCAGACGACTTATCCGTCATGGTGATTGATTTCAAAGCATAAACTGCCTAAAAAATTTATAAAAAAACACTAATTATTAAAAATACTAACCAAGGAAACAACTAAGCATGAAACTACAAACTATAGAAAAAGATGAATTTACGGTTATCAAAGTTGAAGAAAAACGCATTGATGCAGTCAATGCGCCAGAGTTACGCCAACAAATCAATGAACTGTCCAGTACCGGGAAAACCCGGGTGATTCTTGACATCAGTAATGTCACATTTATGGACAGTAGCGGCCTGGGTGTTTTAGTCAGCATTCTCAAAATGTTAGGCGGTTCAGGTGAGCTAATTATTGCAGGTGCTAATGGTATTGTTTCAGACCTGTTCAAGTTGACACGCATGGATAGGATTTTCCGCATGTGTGATGATCCTGAAAGCGCCGAACATATCATGACCGTCGCCTGAATCATCAACAACTTAAAACCAGGGGGGTGTTTAGGGTGAATAAAGACAGTAAGGTATATAATATTCAACTACAAATTGACAGTCAGATGAAGCATATCCGGCTATTGGGCGGCGCATTACGGGGCATAGGTGCAGAACTGGAGTTAACCAACGATCAGATTGGGCAACTGGAATTAATTTTGGTTGAAGCGGTGACTAATGTCATTGAGCACGCCTATGAATACAAAACAGGCAATCAGATTCAGGTTCAGGTCGAGTGCGACCCTGATAATACTATCAAGATGATCATATCAGACCGGGGCAAATCAATGCCAGATTCGATACAGGGTAAGTTGAAAGCAGACAAACTATCGCTTCCTGAACCGGAGCTGTTACCGGAAAGTGGCTGGGGCATGGGGCTGATTCAGATGCTATCCGACTCATTTCACTATGAGCGGAGTAATGAACAGAACAATTGGCATATTCTGAAAAGCCTGGCCTGACTGCGACCTTTAGGTTTGCACTGATTCAATATATAAAACAATAATAAGTACGGAAAATCATGTCTTTTTATTTCGACTGTTTTGAGCACAGAAAACCAGAGCCACCTCTGAAATACTCACCTATTGTAGAGTCAATCTGGCAATACCTGGCCGTTATCGCCTTAACAATGGGTGCCTGGTATTTGTGGTGGCGCTGGGATAGCTCGTTAAATATGGATGCGTTGTGGTATGCCATTCCATTAGCTTTTGCCGAAACCGCTGCTTATATTGGCCTGATGTTGTTTGTTTTTAATTTATGGAAGGTCGAAGACTATCCGCAGCAAGCTGCTCCGGAGACTCTGAAAGACGTGTTAGATACCCTGCACGGTGATGACCGGCCTCTTAGTATCGACGTATTTTTCCCGACTTATGATGAAGACCCGGAACTCGTCCGCTTAAGCATTATTGATGCCCGGAAAATAACCTACTCCCATCCTATCGATATCAATATTTATGTATTGGATGATGGCAAACGCCGGGCAATGGAAATAGTAGCCGCTGAAGAAGGTGCACGCTATATCACCCGCGATGACAACACCGGCTTTAAAGCTGGCAATCTGCGCAATGCAATGGAGCAAAGCTCCGGCGATTTCATTGTTATCTGTGATGCTGACACCCGCCCTTTTCCCAGCATTCTGGAGAATACACTGGGTTATTTCCGTGATCCGGATGTCGCCTGGGTACAGACTCCGCAGTGGTTTTATGACCTGCCTAATGGAAAAATGCTGCCTGATTTATTGGCGAAATACCTCTCAACACCCGGCAAGCTATTAGGTAAGGGTATAGAAAAAATCATCGGCCCGGTCAGCATCGGCGACGATCCGTTTGTGAATGACCCGAAGATGTTCTACGACATCATTCAGCGGCGACGTAACTGGGTGAACGCTTCATTCTGTTGTGGTGCTGGCTCTATACACCGGCGTGACGCAGTGATGGAAGCAGCATTAAAGTGTTATGCCGACAATATCGAGCAACAGGTAACTGATAAATCAAAAGATCTACGAAAAATCACTGGTGAAAAAAACCTGGATGATGGCTTGGTTTCCATGGTGCGGCATAATATTGCACATGATGAAGAATTCACGCCTTACCGTTTCCATGTCTCGGAAGACATTTACACCTCGCTGATGCTGCACTCTGATCAGGGGCGTAATTGGAAATCAGTGATGCACCCGGCGGTGGAATCCAAAATGTTGTCACCGCAGGATTTACTCAGTTGGTCTGTGCAGCGCTTTAAGTATGCCGGTGGCACGCTGGACATTGCCCGGAATGACAATCCGGTGTTCCGTAAAGGCCTTAGCATGGGGCAACGCATTATGTATGCCTCCACTGTTTGGTCTTATCTCGGGGGCATCTGGAATGCATTATTTTTGATTGCGCCACTGGTATATTTATTCACCGCCATTGCACCAGTCAGTGCTTATACCGCTGACTTTTTCATCCATATTCTGCCTTTCCTGATTGCCATGGAACTGGCCTTTATGATGGGCACCTGGGGAATTGCGGGGTATCGCTCCAAGGCTAGTTATCTATCCTTTTTTCCGGTCAACCTCAGCGCCATTTGGACAGTGATGAAGGGTGAGCAGATTAAATTCAAAGTCACTCCAAAAGACCGCCAGGAAGGTAATTTCCTCTATCTGGTCTGGCCACAGGCAACCGTTATCGGACTTACTATACTGGGCTTGCTGTATGCCTCTGTGCAGTATTTTCTGCTGGGGAATCATGACTACTCACTGGGCGGTATTCTGATTAATATCTTCTGGGGACTGAACAATATTCTGGCCTTGAGTGGCATCGTACTGGCCGCACTCTGGCAGCCGGAATAACAAAATAAGCTAACACAACCAACCAAATAAGTAGCAGGAATAAGTATGAGTTTTAAACAGGGCTTAATCAGGGCGCGTAGCCATTTGATTTTTTTATTCGGATTGCTGACAGCATTCTTATTGGTGATCTGGTTGGAAGGTATTACCCTTCAACAAACATCAAATGATAAATTTACCGATCTAATGGAAACCACCCACCCACAATCATCTGTCGAGCCTCGCCCACTCACTGCTGAAGAACAAGCATGGGCTAAAACTGCCTGGGCGTACTTCAAAAATAATACCATGCCTGAAACCGGGCTGGCGAATTCTGTAGACAACTACAATTCATCCACCTTGTGGGATACCTCATCCTATCTAATGGCGATTATTTCTGCGCATCGGCTGGAAATGATCGGTGACACTGAATTTGACTCACGGATCATTATCGCGCTGAAGTCATTAGCAGAATTACCTTTATTTGATAAGCAACTACCCAACAAAGTTTACAACACCCGCACGCTGGCGATGGTTGACTATAAAAATCAGGTTAGCAAAGACGGTATAGGCTGGTCTGCCATTGATATTGGCCGGATTCTGGTGCCATTTAATGTGCTGGTCTGGAATCATCCGCAACATACCCGTGCCGTTGAAAAAGTGTTAACCAACTGGGAAATGGACAATATGCTTCGTGAAGGCAGCATGTTCGGCGCTGCAGTTAATGATCAGGGCAAAACGATATACCTGCAGGAAGGTCGTTTAGGCTACGAGGAATACGCGGCAAAATCATTCAACCTGATGGGTATGGATGTGTCAGTTGCACTGGATTATTTCAGTCACCTGAATCTGGTGGATATTTACGGTGTTGATATAGCCACGGATAGCCGCACACCTGAGCAATATCAGGCGCATAACTACGTGGTGAGTGAGCCGTATATTCTGGATGGCATTGAGTTTGGCTGGGATCGGGTATCTCAGGAACTGGCATGGCGGGTGTATCAGGTGCAGGAAAAACGTTTTCAGGATACTGGTATTTTGACAGCAGTAAGTGAAGACAATATCGACCAGGCACCCTACTTCGTCTACAACACGGTATTTACTGACGGTGAGGCATGGAATGCGATCACTGAGTCTGGTGAAGATGCCTCTGATTTTAAAACGATTAGTACCAAGGCCGTTTTTGGCTGGCATATGTTGTATGGCACTGATTACACCCAGCGGTTGATGGATAAGATTGCAGATGCGCATGACCCTGAGCGGGGTTGGTATTCGGGGATTTATGAGGTGGGTGACAAACCTAATAAAGCAATTACGGCTAATACCAATGGGATTGTGCTGGAGACTTTGGCTTTTCGGCAGTCCGGGAAATTGTTGCGGGTGGGTCGGTGAATTACCCCACCACCTTCTCACAAATATAATTTCCAATCGGAATAGCTGAGGTCGCTGCGGGTGATGGTGCGTTACAAACATGCAAACTACGCGGACTTTCCGCAAACAGAAAATCATGCACCAACGTACCATCGTTCAACACCGCCTGAGCACGTATGCCCGCCGGATAAGGCTGTAAATCCTCAAGCTGTAATTGCGGGCAGTACTTCTGTACCAGCTTGAGGTAGCCCGGTTTGTACCATGAGTTTTTGGTTTCCACTAAACCGGTTTTCCAGTTTGCTTTTAATACATTCCAGAAGCC
>CALHAO010000229.1 GCA_937931765.1 uncultured Thiotrichaceae bacterium | reverse complement strand
TATTCAGCATTGAACTGAATAAATAGGGTGATTGGGGATATATGAGAGATAGAAATAAAAAACTAGGCCTGTTAAATGGCCGTTACGCACTGAAAGGCTGCTTATTTGCAAGCGACCTAGGGTATTTGTACCATGCGAGAGATACACAGCATAGCTCTTCAACATCATCTGGCCTGCCAGTATTAGTGCATTTTTTTCCTAGTCAAGCCATCAATAACGCTGATGTATCCACAATATTTAAGCACCTTAAAACAACTATTAGCGCCCTCAACCACCCTGTCTTACCAGTAACCGATTATGGTAGAGGTAGTAATGACAGCTACTTTGTGATGGCTGCGCCCGACTCTTGGTCAATAAAAGTACTACCAGAACTGCCCCACATTCCCAGCAATCTGCACAAAACTGCAATGGTTATAAGCAGTGAGTTGTACAAAGGCGGACACATCAGCCGAGGGCTAACACCTCAGGCATTTCTGGTCATTCCTGGCGGATTGAAGCTCCTGGGCACTGCCTTAATAGAACAATTTCAGGCCATCCAACCAGAAAAGAACCTGCTTCCACTACCTACTGCAGCACACCAAAAGGCCAGAAAGAAAAGAATCACAACACTATTGGGCTTAACAACACTGACCGGCGCTTTGTTGGCAGGAGGTCATAATTTTTATGTCCACCAGAGCCAAAAAGAACCAATATCACTCAAACAACTGTCCTTACCAACACAAGCTAAAACCACTGCCGTTTTGCTGGATAACCCTCGGCTAAACAGCTTGACGCCCACAAACCCTAGACTGGATTACTTGGACGCCCCCAACCCACAGCCACTTCAGTCAAATAACAGCAAAGTACTAATAGAGAAAAAACTGGCAGTTCATAATACGTCTAAATCGACCAGCCAGCCTCACATAATACAACCAGTGATTGCACCAAAATTAGTTAAAACACTGACTCAATCAAAAACCAAATTAAATGACCCAAAAGAAATGAAGCCCACCACTCTTAAAAAGACTAACAACACCAAAGAGAAAAAAATTGTTGTAGCGAGCAGACCTAAAAAATTCCAGTTTGCCAAAGTACCTGTAGGAATGGAATTACCCAAAGGTTTCTGTGATTTAGGCAGTCCTGGAAGCTGTAAGCCTGAAACAGCTAAAATAGAAGTTACTGAGCAATTATTACCTGCGTCTGCCAATATCGCTACTGAAAATATGGGGGTAAAACCTGTAAATAAAACAGTTCCGCTTTTAATGTTACCAGCAGTAACTGATGGAAAAATAACTACCCCAAGGCTCACTGCAAATGGCTTAAACAGCGAGCAACTGAAAAATAAAGCATATGCAGCATTACGTTCAGGTGCCTTAGGTGAAAAACCGGGGAGTGGTTGCATTTTTTATATTCGGTTACTCAAACGCATTGACCCTCAAAACCCACACATTCACCGCCTGGCTCGTGGGGTCACTTCGGCCTACCACACTCAAGCACGCCAAAAAATTAAACAGCAGCAGAAACAGGAGAGCAAACGTTTACTGTGGATAGCAGAAAGAGTCATAAAAGAGTTCAATCTGACACAAATGAATCAAACACACACTATGTTAAAACAACGTCACTCAGAATAAGCCTTACGGCAAATCAGGTGCCAGCACTTCAGGATGCACGTAATCATAAAAACAGCATCACAAACAAGCAAACCAAATTTAGCTCTGTTTTCTTCGACAGAATCCTGATTTGTTCTCTGTTATATACTAGTATCAACAGTATTTACTGTTGTACCTGAGAAGGCTCAGCCATCGTGATCTAGCACCTTTATCACGAGAACCATTAATGCGGTAAATTTTACGTTGAAAATGCTGCACCAGACCATCAAAAACTCGATCATGATTCATGGTAGGGCTGTTCCAGTTTCATGCTCAGAAGGAGGGGCGCATATGTTTTATGGATAGAGTCATACCCAGGAAAGTGGCGAAATCAGGCCGATTAAATGACCGTTATATACTAAAAGAATGCCTATTTTCAAATGAGCTAGGACAGCTGAACTATGCTCGTGATACCCGCCACAGTGCCGGAATGGCTCCAGGTGCTGATGTACTAATACACCTATTTCCCGAACAGGCCATTAGTTCTTCCCAACTAGTTAACGATTTTAATCGCCTCCAGAAAACCATCAAAACATCATCTTATCCGGTTTTACCGATATTGGATTATGGCTGGGTGGGCAACAGTGCTTATTTCGTTATGGTAGCGCCAGAATCATGGTCTGTTAAAATATTGCCAAACTTACAAGGCCAGCCTGGCACTATTCACTGTGATGCCATAAAACTCACCAGTAAATTACTAAAAGAACAGCTAGTTAGTAAAGGGCTAGTCCCACAGGCATTTCTGATTACTCCGGGTGGCTTAAAAGTTTTGGGAACAGTATTGACTGAACAATTCCAGAAAATTCAGATGGGAATGACTTTACTACCATCAAGCCCTGACCATGAAAAGGATCACCAGGCCAAATCAGTGGCATTAAGCTTCAGTGTATTAGTCGGTATCGCCGTCGCAGGTGGCAACTATTTTTACCAGCAGCCTGAACAACTAACCAAAGAATCCGCTATTAATGCACCAGAAATACGCTCTGGGCTAACATCAGCAATACTTGCTAACAACCCTGTAACCACGAAAACAACCACTATTGCCTTGATGGAAGACCTGCCTAACTCATTCCCTGTCAACGAATTCCCTGGCAAAGACCTGCAAGCTAACAACAAGGGTCACATCACCGCAGCTTCATACGGAAAAAGACTAGGCACTCAAATCACATTCGCTGCTACTACGCCGGATCAGAGTGAAACGGTAGGAGAGAAATTTAATCAACAAACCACCTCGCCAAATCAAGACATAAAAACGGATGGAGAAAAGCTGACTGCCGATGGCCTGAACCATAAGCAATTAATCGAAAGAGCTTATACTGCGATCAAGGAAGGAAACCTAAGTGAACAACCAGGCGCTGGTAGTATTTACTACATCCGTTTACTCAAGCACACCTCACCAGCACACCCGCAAGTTAGGCAATTGGCACGAGAAGTAGTTTCAGCCTACCATATAAAAGCGCAAACTTTGGTAAAGCTTAAACAAGCCCAGGAAGCTTCTCAGCACTTATGGGTTGCAGGGCGCATCATCAAAGAATTCAGCTTAAACAAAATAAACAGACCACACCTCGTTTTAAAACAACGACTTGCTGAATGAATCCTGTTATGTATGAAATTCAGACCCATCATACACAAAAAGTCACAGAACTGATTCATGATTAACAGCTGCACTCTGCTCTCCTGCAGCACTAATGAAGTGAAGCACAAAATAATTAGCCACTCACTAAGTGTTGTCGTTGAGCAATTCCGATCACATCGACCCGGTTTCTAGCACCTAACAAACGATAGGTATTGTAGAGATGACGTTTTACGGTGCTTTCAGCTAACCCCAGCTTTTGGGCAATTACTTTGTTGCTATCACCCGCCACTAATAATTCCAATATTTCCCGTTGCCGCCATGTTAGCTTTACAGAGTTTTTATTGTTTTCGGCATCAGAACTTTTCTGCCACATTTGTTCAGGTAAGTAAGTCTTTCCTTTAGAGATCTGCCGCAATGCTTTCCCCACCTGCTGAAGTGTGGAGGTTTTACAGATATAGCCCTTTACCCCAATATTAAATGCATCCTGGATATGGGCACGGTTGTTTGAAGCAGAAATGATGCAAATAGCACCTTTTTGACTGCTAACCACTCGACTTAAAGATGATGACCAACAATCAGAACCAACGTCTGACATAAATAAATCTAATAGCAGCAGATCGTAAAAATGATTATCTGTGTAATCGCATACCCCTGACCAGCTTTCTGTACTGGTTATTGAACTATCAGGAAACGTGATCTCCAGAAACATAGCTAAAGACTCCCGAAACAAAGTATGGTCGTCTGCTAACAAGATATTCATGCCTTTCCCCTTTAATGCTAGGCAGGAGATATAATAACAAGGATTAACAAAATAAGCCCACTTTATCAATACCTTCCGCTAATTTAGGCTTAGATGGGATGGATCAAAATCAAAAGCTTTTGCTTCGCACTTTAAAGAATTAAATCCGACACAAATGAGTCAAGCCCACACTATGCTACAACGACGGCAGTCAACATAAGTTCGTTTTACGACAAATCATATGCTGGTAACGGGCAATTGAGCGCCAGGGTTCTTGTTGAGAATACCGGCGCTCCAGTTCCAGCACATCACTCAGTAGCATTTTTTTGCGCACTTCGGGGTGCGAGTAATCATAAAAGCAGCGTATGCCCGACCAACTCAGCAACTCCAGCTCCATTTCAGGCAGCCACCCCTCGACTTCATGGGGTATTAACGGTGAAATCGGAGCTAGGCCACTATGGCCATCACTGGCAATCCGGTTCTCCAGCACCGTTTTCAGATCCCCGCCCAATAAATGACGCATCACTTTAGAGCGCTGATTGAAAAACATCAGCGATAAATACCCACCCGGCTTTAGTAGCGTCAATAACTTCGTCAAGGTTTCTTGCGGTGCTGCCAGCCACTCCAGTACAGCGTGACAGACTATAAAGTCATATTGCTTGTCATTTTTTTCAACAAACCCCTGAATCGTGCTCTGTTGTAGACTAATATCTGCTGTAGCGTGTGTGATGTTAGTCTCAAGGAACTGCTGTGCAACTTGCAACATTTCCTGTGAAGGCTCAATCATTGTGACGGAATGACCTTGCTCAGCCAGCCAGTGTGTCATTTGCCCCATGCCACCACCAGCATCAAGTATTGATAATGGTTGAGATAAAAAGTGTTGTTGCTGTAAGTCCTGCTGGACAATGTGTAACCGGATTTGTCCCCTCGGATCATTATTACTATAAATTTTGCGCTGAAAACGCTGAGACAAACCATCAAATATTCGATCCTGCTTCATGATAGGGGTTTCCGGTTTATTATGCCCTGTCAGGGCCTGTGTGCTTTTGTGGATAAAATCATATGTCAAAGGAAACGGCAAAGTCAGGCCTGCTAAATGGCCGTTACATGCTAAGTGAATGCCTGTTTTCAAACGAACTGGGGCAGTTATACCATGCCCGTGACACCCGTCACAGCCCCGGAATGGCCAGGGGAGCCAATGTACTGGTTCACCTGTTTCCCGGCCAGGCCATCAGTTATACCGAATTGGCAAATACCTTTAATCGCCTCCAGACAATGATCAATGCATCATCTTATCCGGTTTTACCAGTATTGGATTACGGCTGGGTGGATAGTGGCGCTTATTTTGTTATGGCCAACACCGGTTCATGGTCGGCTAAGGTGCTACCAAGCCTGCAGGATAGCCCCAGCAACCTGCACCGCGATGCCATGCATCTCATCAGTCAATTACTAAAAGAGCAATTAATTAGCAGAGGCTTAGTCCCCCAAGCATTCTTGGTCATTCCGGGAGGCGTAAAAATACTGGGAACAGCATTAACGGAACAATTCCAGAAAATTCAGCTGGAAATGAATTTGCTACCACCGGCCTCGAAGCACAAAAAGGGCCGCAAGATTGTATCCACAATTCTAGGTTTCGGTGCGCTAGCCGGAATCGCAGCAGCAGGTGGCACGTACTTTTATCAACAATCTGAATTTGCAAACGAACCGGTTAAAAAATCAGAAACAAACCTTGGGGCAACGCTATCAAAACAACCAGCACCCGCTAATAACCCAATACCGGCCACCAACACACCCATCGAAACACCCCTGACCAGTATCCCGGCACCAAAATCTGAAAAACCGGATACCTCGCTGAGCCAACAAGATAAGCCACTACCTGTTTCCCGCAGCATGGCAATCAGCAATGCAACTACCAGTGCTCAAACAAAAGAGCCGGAGAAACCTGCCACTCCGACTCCGGAGCCAAAAACTGAAACGGAACCTGAAAAAATACTGGAGACAGCCCCCGAAGAACCACAAATACAATCGGCACCACCAGTAGTTATAGCAACTGAAGTCACGCCGGAAGAAAAGACGGAAATTGTCATCTCCACAGAGCCAGAGATTACAATACAATCTCCGGAAACGCTTACTCCAACAACTACTATTGTCTCAATGGAAAATACGCCCAGCTCATTTCCTGTCACTGAATTTCCTGTAAAAAATCCAGACGCTGAAGATAGGGATCACGTCATCACAACCTCATCTGAGAAACAGCCAAACACTCAACTCGCATTAGCTGCCAACCCAATCCATCAGAAAGAAGCGGCAGAGAAAAAAGTGGGTCAGCCAGCCACCTCAACAAACCGGGACATAAAAATAGA
>CALHAO010000228.1 GCA_937931765.1 uncultured Thiotrichaceae bacterium | reverse complement strand
GCTGATTATTTTGGTGTTAAGGCGTTGCGGGATGTGGGGTTAGCTCAGCTGGATGTGGCTACCGATCTGGATATGGTTACGGCTAAACGGGCGCGGCATGTTATTACTGAAAATGCGCGGACACTGGAGGCGGCAGACGCGCTGGCTAATAATGATATTGCCCGGCTGTCGCAACTGATGGCTGAATCACATCGCTCTATGCGCGATGATTTTGAAATCACGGTGCCGGAAATTGATTGGCTGGTGGCTACGGTGGATGCACATATTGGCGAGCGTGGTGGTGTGCGCATGACGGGTGGTGGCTTTGGTGGCTGTGTGATTGCGCTGGTGCCGGATGATGCGGTTGAGGGTGTGCAGCGGGTTATTAATGCCGGTTATGCGGAAAAGTTTGATCGGGTGGCTACGTTTTATCTTTGTGAGGCCGGGCGGGGTGCAGGAGAAGTTTGAGTACTGTTGGAGCGACATACAAGTGCAATAAAAACGACCAGAGTGAATAAAAAACACTTTAAACATTCAAAAATTGCCTATGCTGCATTGATGCGCATTTACTTGTCGGGTTAATAGCTATCAATAATTACTACGGTTTGAACTCAAATGAAAAAACTATATTTATATTTTTCTGGGTATGCAGGAATTTTTTTAACTTTACTATTGTCTGCTAATGTTTCACAGGCTAACGCTGAAATTACCATTATAAAAAATTCTCAGGCCCAAGCGAAAATATACATTTCAGGTTCATTGAAGCCAACACAGTTCACTAAAAAAGAACTAGAGAAACTACCCCATGAGCAGCGCCTGGAAAAAGTAACTTTCCCTCAGATAAGAAAGGACATGGTTGACGAGCTTAACTACCATCTTAAAAAAATGACAGGCACTGCCCTGGAGGTAGTCCTTACTGATGATACGGGAAAGGTCAAGGCCCCTGCCATCATACTAGGCGAGTTGGCTGTTAACATGGGGGTAAAGTCAAAGCACTCAACGTTTAATAGAGAAACCAGCCTACTGAAGACCAGAGATGGTAAAGTTTTCATTGGTGGTGAAAGTCCTGTCGGAACCCGTAACGGAATTTATGATCTTCTTCGGCATCTCGGGGTTGATTGGGTTATGCCTGGCACTGAAGGTGAAATTATTCCCCAAAGAAAAAATGTTGTTATTCCTGAGCTTGATGAGAACCTTACCCCGGATTTTGTAGTACGTGCGCCTTGGTATAGTGGAGGTAATGAAATTATTACCGCTGATGACAGAGAATCCTTTGATCGCTGGAAAATAAGGATGAAATCCACCACATCACTATACGATAAGGTTTTGCACCCTAAATGGTTACAAGGTGGACATTACTGGCACAAAATTATAAGTAAACATAAAAAACTTCTTGAACAACGCCCGGAGCTAATGGCCTTGGTAGAAGTCAGGAGTGGAGTTTACACCACAGGAAAAGCCCAGCTTGAAAGTACACACCCTGAAGTTCTTGACCTGATAGTTCAGGACATCAAAGAAATGTTTGAAAAGAATGAGTGGGCTAAGGATAAAACCGTTGCCCTTAGCGTTGGTCCCAACGACGGTGGTGGTTATTCTGTTTCTCCGATGAGTCTTGCTGTTTCCTCCCGGCGAATTGACCCTATTACTGGCGATTTTGATCAGACTGATTTACTGGTTAAGTATACTAATGACCTATTGGAAAAATTAACACCAGAGTATCCTAATCTTTATCTGGGTTGGTACCTATACAGTGTCCACAGTGATTACCCCCTGCGCTATAAACCACATCCTAATCTCGTGATTAGTATCGCTGATATAACCCAGTCCCGTAACCAAGCTACAACAGATGAGACAAGTCGTAGCCGAACCTATCTTCGTAGGGTCTTAAATCAGTGGAAACGCCTGCATGAGGAACAAGGAAATATAATCTGGTATTACGGTTATAACTGGAATCTTGCCGAAAACCTGATGCCTTATACCAAAGTTCGAATCTATGGGCAGGATATTCCTTATTACAAATCGGTAGGAGTGTTAGGACATAACCAGGAAAGTGATAAAGCGTGGAGTATTTTAGGCCCTCACAATCATTTGTTGGCACGTATGAGCTGGGATACGACATTGAACTGGAAAGCTGAGCTAAAAAACTATTGTACAAAGGCTTTTGGAAGAGGAGGTCCGCCAATGGAAGAATATTTCAAGTTGGTTGACCGCCGCCAACTTGAATCCGGGGCTACCCGTTTAAGGCGGGACACTTCTTCTGAATCAACGGGTTAGATTTTTTCTTAGCCCGCCGCTTTCTGGGTAACGGCAACACCTCTGCTTCCTTCAATAACCACTCAAACAGATCAGGAAACTCAGTCTCATAAAGTCGGCTGGCGGGTGTTGAACCATCCGGGTGATATTTGGCGTAATTGTGGATCACCGTCAAGGCGGCTAACCGGCTCTCCGTTAATCCCCGTCGATTATGATACATCTGTGACAGGTAACCATTTCTGCCTTCAACGGCAGAAGAACTGCGTTGAAAATGCCTGATTTTATCCGTGCACCATGCCAACCAGTGTTCGGCAGTTTCCGGCGATTGAGCTTGTGTAAAGGCATTCTCATTGAAGGCTTGCCGGGCGTTTTCCCAGGCAATACGGTATAGCTTACGATCCGTCGTTTTTTGGGTGCGCTCTGCCCAATCATGCCAATACACCACGGGCATTAACCGGTCAGTGATCCATGCCTGTAAGTCGGGTTCGGCCTGAAGATCCATCAGTAAGGTATTAATCCAAAGCCACCATGTACCTACATGTTGACTGAGATCCTCATGCTGCCGCCGAAATTTGTGTAATCGTTCTTTCGGGTCTGGAATACTCTGCTTTTCTGCGAATGCCCCGATGGCGGTGGCTTCCTGCTGCAAAATCGTCAGCACAGTGGCTTCATCTTGTCGCGATCCGGTGGACAGATTAAACGGATGAAGGCAGTGACTAACCGTTTGCCTGTGTTGCTTCCAGGTTTGTTGAACCGCGAGACAAGTATCATGTTGTTTAGTCGCATAGACAACCAACGCCTGTAAACGCCCAACCTCTCTGTGATTGCAGTGTTTCTGTTTGCCTTGTTCTTTCTCCAACAAGGCTTGTATCTCATGTTTATAG
>CALHAO010000227.1 GCA_937931765.1 uncultured Thiotrichaceae bacterium | reverse complement strand
TTCAGTTTATCCCACAATATTCTATAAAGTTTTAATGTTTCAAAATCCAGATTAACCTGGAATTCTGCTTTCTCCATTATTTCTTCTGGTGGAAAAATTATTGGGTTATTAACAATTTCCTGACTCAGCATCTTTTTTGCTTCAAGCACAGGAGTTGCATAACCCAACTCTTCTACACAAAGTGCTGCAACATCCGGCCTAAGCATATAGTCAATAAATTTATGAGCATTTTTGACATTACTGGAGCGGGAGGGAATCACAAAACTATCAATCCAAAAACTAGCCCCTTCTTCAGGATAAATATATTTCAATGAAGGTCTGTTTTTTTGTGCAATTGCTACATCACCATTCCAAGTAATTCCAAGTTGAATCTCACCAGATTCAAGGCCCTCAAGTGGGTCGCTGGTAATTCCTTTGATTCTTGGCATTATTTTTTTTAAGTCTGTATACGATTGCCTTATCTCATCAGAATCAGTAGTATTGTTGGAATATTTATTCAACTTCAATGCTGCATGAAAAACTTCCCTGAAATCATCTATTATAACTAGCTCATCTGGCAATTGCCTTTGCCATAAGTCAGCCCAACTTGTTATTTTTTCACTATCAAATTTTTCGGTATCAACAACAATTCCTGTTGAGCCCCAGAGATAGGGAAGGCTAAATTTATTTTCGGGGTCGTAACTTTTATTCATCAACAAAGGGTCAAGTTTTTGTATATTTTCCAACCACTCATAATGTAAGGGTTGTATTAAGCCTTCTGCGCGCATTTTCCCTACCAGATCAGTAGATGGTACTACAACATCATAACCACGCCCGTTAAGTAGTTTAAGCCGAGTATACATAACATGATTATTTTTATATGTTGAGTACTCGACTTTGATGCCTGTTTCTTTGGTGAAATTATCTAATACATTTTCAGGAATATAATCTGGCCAATTATAAACAATAACTTTTTCTTCTGTTGAAGCAAAAATTTCCTGAGAAAGTATAAATATAAGCATAAAAGCAATATTTTTATAAATCATAATTTAATTAATTCTTGAGCTTCTAGTTCTTTTTTATCTAATGATTTAGCTAACTTTATACCCTCTTTGAACTCGGATTTAAATTGAGGTACGATATCTTTAATGCTGAATTCATTCAATAACCCACCTTTTGAAAAGTGCTCAGATAGTGTTTTACCTAAAGCATAAGTTAGTCCCCCAGCACTAATTGCAACACTAGTACTTCCTATAAGTGAGCCTATACCTGGCATAAATTTTACCATGCTCCCTAGCCCAGTTATTGTTACAACAGGCAGGGCACCTATAACTACTGACCTGATAACAGATATTCCAATTTTATCATGATGAACATTATATAACTTAAGCAGATCATCAGTCATTTTGAAAGTGACATGTGTCAAAGTCATCAAATCTAATGCAGGAATAGGAATCAATCCTGCTGTCATGGCTTGGATAACATTTCTTTTTATAATATCGTTAGCTTTTTCTTCACGAAGCTTTAACTTCTTAATTTTCAAAAGAGCTATGTCTGCTTGCTTCGATAAAATAGCATCTTCAGATAAGAGCTGATCAGCAGTTTTGTAATTATTCATGATGATAAAAATTTACATGCTACTCAGCGCTTATCTGCAGTAGGCTGTTCTTGTTCTTGTTCTTGTTCTTCTATTATCGGCGGATTAAATTCATCACGAATATTTTTAACGAACTGCTTCCCCTTATCGAATTCACGTTTAAAAAAGTCTTGTGCTTGTTTAGGTTCAAAATCATCTAAGGAACCTCCGGCTTCGAAATGCATGATGAATGTTTGACCAACTGCATAAGTGACAGCTCCAGCACTGATGCTTAAGCTAGCACTACCTACTAATGAACCAATGCCTGGAATCAGTTTGGCAAAACTACTTAGCCCTACAACACCCAACACAGGTAAAGAGCCACTGATCAAAGAGGTAACCAGCATTTTAGTATCAGTATCATCAGCAGGCAAACCGTAATGTTCTCTTAAACTACCGATCAGATTCATTTGTGTAGTCACTAAAGCAGCCAAATCAAATAATGGCACGGGAACCAAGCCTAAGGCTATGCTGGCAATAATATGATTTTTAACAATATTATTCGCAGTAACATCTTGGATCTCACTACTCACTGATACCAGGTCGACACTAGGGTCAGCATATCGAAAAGCTGCTTTTTCCACTGTTACTTCTGTCATTTAATACCACCTTGTAGAGACTGAAAAATCACTAAAATTCTAATTTAACACACCTTCTTAGGATTTTTACCTGCTATCTATGGTTTTTCATAGCTGTCTTGACAAAAATTGACAGTAATGATGCCAATTCAGCCGCAATATTCTTGACTTGATTTTCAACATCACCTGATAATATAAGCTACTAATTAATAGTGTTAAAAGGAGTAATTCATGGAAACGGAAGTAGTCACTGCAGCAACTTCAAATGGTTCTTTGTCTTCTGTCGGCAGCTCTCTCGCTAACGTAGGCACAGCCACTAAAGCTTTTGTTTTGGCGCATCCTATGGGCATGGCGGTAGCTGGAGGCGCTCTCCTAGGTGTTGGAGTTTATTTGACTGCAAACAAAATATTCAGAAAGAAAAATGCACCGGCTGTCGAAGAAGCTGTTGCTGCCTGAATCCCCTGGTTATCCAGTAAATTTAACCGCTTGTGGCGAAGCTCAGGCGGTTTTTTTGTGGAGAAAGCCTTGTATTTGGTAATCATTGATAAATCCAGATAGGTTGTCACAGTGGAAGCAACTGAAAGCCCCAGTTTAAGTGAAAGATTAAAGCAATGGTTACGCCGAAAATCGCCCTTACTGATCATATTATCATTAATTTCTGCCATAATATTTGTATTCTTTTGGCAGCGTATTGTTATAACGATTGAGTCTGGACAAGCAGCTATTCTGTTTAAACGGTTTAGTGGCACTGAAATTGACCGGATATATGAAGAAGGTCTTCATATATTTAGTCCTTTGGATAAGGTTTATATCTACGAAATACGCAAACAGGTTGCTTATCACGAATTTGATGTCATTTCCAATAAAGGCCTTAGTGTTCATTTGTCACTAGCTATTCGTTATCGCCCAGAATATGAATTGTTAGGGATACTTCACCAAAGCATTGGCCCTGATTATTTAACACGTGTGATTTTACCTCAAATTGAATCAGTAATGCGTAAAGAGCTAGGAAGCTATACTGCTGAACAAATATATACGAACGAATCTGGATTATTGACTAGTGCTATTCTGGCTGCATTGGAAGAAGTTGGCCGGAATTATGTAGAAGTAGAAGATATAATTATCCGTAGTATTACTTTGCCAAAAGAACTTGTTATAGCTATTGAAGATAAATTACGACAAGAAGAGTTCATGAAGTCATATGAATTCCGTCTACAAACAGCTCAGAAAGAGGCAGAGCGTTTAAAAGTAGAAGCAGGAGGCATCAAGGAATATCACCAAATCGTTGACGAGTCCCTGACAGAATCAATTCTGACTCATAAAGGCATCGAAGCGACACAAGAACTGGCAAAATCACCGAATACAAAAATTGTTATTATTGGTGGTGGTAAGAATGGACTACCCATTATTTTAAACACCGACCATGAGCCAGTAGTGCCTACTACTAATCAAGAGCCAGTTAATGAAGATGGCGCAGGTAGTAGTGAATCAAACACAGCGGGAGATAACACCCAACAGCCACTCTCCCAACCTGCAAGGAAAGATCCCTGATGCTGCTGCGACTGTTCATTATGGTCATATTCTTGTTGAGCGGATGCGCGCCTGATTATGAGGGTATGGCAGAAAAACGGCTGGCACAAGCCCGCCAAAATCATGGTGATATTCATATTACAGCGCTTCAGGATCTTAATAAAAGTGCTTTTCTCGAAGGCGTTTTATTGGCCGCTGAAGAAATTAACCAACGTCCTAACAAGCTACTGGGACGTAATTTACAAATTCATATTGAGCAGGATGGGCCTGACTTTCAATCCACTAAATCGACTATCCGGAGAATTGCTAATAACCCAAAAATGGTTGCTGTACTAGGACATCGTAGTTCAGAAGTTGCTATTCCTGCGTCAGTGATTTATGAGCGCAGCCATCTTATTTTCATGACACCATTTGCTACCAGTGAAAAATTGACAAATTATTATTTTCAATATGTCTACCGAATGATTCCCGGTAACACTACAATGATGGAGCAAATAGCAAGCATGGCTAGAACATTAGAGTATCGCAAGATAGTCATCTTGTATACCCGTGATGATTTTAGCCGGGAGCAGGCATTTATGGCTGAAGACGCTGCGTTAAGTGAAAATATTGAAGTCATTAACCGTAAATCTTTTTTTTCACGCTCACAAAACTATCGACCCGTTATTGCAGAGTTTAATAATAGTACCTTTGATGCAATATTCATTGCCGCTCCTCCAGTTCCCGCCGGAAGAATGGTGCGACAATTACGTGAGATGGGTGTTGATCAACCAATACTCGGTAGTGATCAGTTAAACTCTGCTAACTACTTGAAAATTGCAGGAGGTAGTGCAGAAAACACTATTCTGCCTGATGTATTCCCTGTGAAAGGCTCTAATCCGCGTAGAAAAAAATTTATTGAAAGTTATAGCTTAAAATATAGTGTGTTGCCTGATTACAATGCAGCACAGGGGTACGACTCCCTTATGCTCCTGGCAACAGCTATTGAAAATGCTGGCTCCACACTACCATCACTCCTATCATCAAACCTACATTTTATGCCAGCTTGGGTCGGCATAACTGGAATACATGCGTTTACCAAAGCGGGTGATATGTTAGGTAAAAAATATTATTTCAAAGTGTGGCAGAATGGTACTTGGCACTCTATGCCAGCTATCGATATTCCCTATACGTTAGAGCGCTTTCAAGCTCAATTACCGAGTTCAGCAACCAATTTTAGTAAAGAATTTGCCAAGAAAATGCATGATGATGATCATAAAACTCTTTCGTTAGATCTGGCTCATGAAATCCTACGCTTTAAGCGTATCGGTATTATTTACGAAAACACTAAAAATGGGCGAACTATTGCCAGCTATGATTTATTGCAAGAAGTGGCAAAAAAGAAAAAAATTGAAGTAGTTGAATGCAGAGTTCCTTTATCGATTTTAGAACCAGAAGAAGCTATTCGGGAAATAATATCTTGTTATGGCAAACTCTCATTGAATGTTGATGTATTATTTACTCATCCTTTTCACGGCCTTGATGCTAAGATAATATCTAAATTGAATGAAAGTTTGGCGTTTTTTAAAATACCTGCTATTGCATTAGAGAACCGTAATAACGATCAAAATCTTAGCATTATCCTGGAAAAACGCTCTGATATTAGTTTACGCGGCATGGGGGAAATGCAGGTTTATAGAGACTTACTCGAAAACCTTAAAGTACATGAGTTTGCAACACGCCTAAAAAACCTTCCGGAAATTAGCGTCAACCTGCAAAATCTGCAGGCACAAGGTCTACCTGATAACCCCATTTTACTATTGTCCCCGGATCATTATTATGTAAAGGACTCCCAGCTGTGAGTTTTCTGCAACACTGTATTTATTTAATAGTGATTTCTGGGTGCTTGTTGCTCAGCTTTTCAGGTCATGCCCAGGAAAATTTGGAAAAAACACCTGTCGACACACAGCTTTTTATCGGAATTCAGGATAATCGCATGCCCTATAGTTTTTTTGACCAGGAACAGCAGCCTCAGGGCGTCATGGTTGAAAGTATTACGCGGCTATGCCAACAAATTGATGCAGAATGTAATTTTGTTACTGCTGACTTCGATCAATTATTACATCAAGTACAGACCTTACAAATCAATGGTTTGGCCATTATCGATTCTTTGGTTCTACCCGAGATTGATCAGCTAAGCCTCACTAAACCTTTATGCCTGCCAGAAATTGTTTTTATACAGCGTGAAACTGATAACCCACAAACCACCCCTGAAGACTTCCGGGGCAATACACTGGGGGCACTGGAAGGCTCTTTATTACATCTGCATCTATTGGAGGAATACGACAGCAATAACCGCCTAAAACCTTATCTGGTTTTGGAGAGTGGCATTGTCGATTTGCTCAGCCAACGTGTTGATGCTTTGTTGACAGATCGTGCATTTTTTCAGGCTAGAGTAACAGATGTAAAATTAGACAAAGAAGGTTTAACTGCTTTTAAGGTAGAAAAAGCAGAAATATCTCCATTAATGACATTGGCTGTTCACAGAAACAATGGTGAATTACTGGATAAACTGGAGAAAGCTATTGCCACAAGTGGAGAGACACCAAGCTGTACAACCACATTGGCAGCTTTGGGTGAAAAAATCAGTAAAGGCCAAAAGCTACAAACCAAGCAAGAAAAGCCATGAATTACCGTGTGACTATTTTAGGATGAACTTATGATGATTCTTCCACGTTTCAAGTTAACATCGTTTGGACTCAGCTCTTTATTCACTAATAGCAGACTATCTTTGTTGGTGTTATTGTTAATACTTGCAAACCCAAGTTTAGCAGAACAGGGAATTACTCCAGTAACAGGGAACGATAATCTAACCACTTCTGAACCACAGGGAAATACCAGGGAAAATTCAGGGCAAGGAACCAATACTTCATCTAATAAAGATGAGGAATTATCACCGCAACAACAAGCTGAATCAGAAATCAAAAACAGTATTGCTGACCTCGATATCATTCAACAAACCCTGGAATCGTTGAGTAAAGAAATCGATAGCAGTAAAGAAAAATCCAGCATCAATCATAGTAGCATGCAAGCTGTGCGTGATGGACTGGAACTAATCGAAAACAAGTTAAAAAACGCCTATAACGGATTAGATGAAAGTCGCAGTAGCATCAATGTTAATTCCAGCAATATTGAGAAAGTTCACGAAGAGTTACTTGAATCTACCCGTGATATTCGTGCTAATGCAACAGATTTGGATACACAAAAATCATTGATTGAAGATAACTCAATTCGTCTTTATGAAATTTTGATTCGCATTAGTAGCATAAGGGAAAGTGTAAAACGATTTTCTGGAGAATTAAAAGATAGTCAGAATGCTGATAAAAGCCAGAGCATTGAAACAATCACTGCTGAAAATCTGAATCGACTATGGCGCTTATTGGCTACTGTGCTGGTGTTTCTTGCTCCATTAGCTTTTGCCCTTTCCAATAACTTTAATAATAATACTTTCTCCAATAGCAATATAAAACAAAATCAAGAGATCTTATTAGTTTGTATGGGTTCATTTCTTGGCTACTTCGCCATAGGTTTTAGCCTAACGTATGGCACAACCTATGCAGGCTTAGTGGGTAGTGAAAGCTATCTGATCGTGCAAGCGACCATAACTCACCCCGACCAGGAAAAAGAAACCGCAGAAAACATAATGGCTAATATACCTTTCATTAAGCTGCTGCTGTATAAAAGTGGTTTTATTATGTTTGCAGCTTTGATTATTTATACTGCTATTTCAAAATATCTATCTAGTTTAGCGCATTTATTTTTGGCTTTTGCTATTGGTGCCGTTATCATGCCAATCTTTGGACATTGGGGTTGGGCCAGTCACTTTGTCCCTACTAACAAAGGATGGCTGGATGGTATCGGTTTTATTGATCAATCCGGCTCTATCATTATCCACGCTGTAGCCGCATGGTTTGCCCTTACAATGATGCTGAAGCTTGAACGTTCATCACCTTCGCAACCGTCTGAACAACCGTTAAAATATTCGCTGTATTCATCACCTATTATTTTATTATTATGGATGAGCTGGCTGGGGTTTTCAGCAGGCAACCTCTCTATCACTGATGAACAGGTGCCAACTGTTTTATTGAATGTCAGTTTAGCTGGCATCATGGGCAGCCTGATAGCGTTTATGCATTGTAACTTTTTTAATACTGACAAAAATCATGTCTCCCAAATGCTATATGGTGGTTTTATCAGTGGATTGGTGGCGATTGCTGCCTGCGCGCAAAGCGTAACCTTTGTTGAAGCACTGGTGATAGGTGCTGTAGCAGGGTTAGTGCAGAATCTGGCATTTAGTTTATTGCGTAAAACTTTTTTAAGGAAGGACGGACAGGTTATCGTGGCACAACTGATTGCTATTCATGGCTTTGCCAGTATCTGGGGGGCAGTGAGTGTCGCATTATTTGGTACAGAAAACACATTTAGTGCACCCGATTTACTACAAATGGTAACCCAAATGAAGGGTATCGCCATAGCGATAACCTACAGCGTAGTGATGGCACATATTATGCTATTTCTACTTATGTTCCGCAGAAAAAAACAAACACAGAAATACGCAGAATGAAACAATGCACATGCGCCATATTTAAATATGGGACTCCCATTATAGGGCTATTTATTGGAATACTGTTAGTAATTATAAGCTTTCCTGCCTATGCCACCAACGTAAAACTGCCAGTGATCCGTGTCAGCCTTGATGAGCTATCTTCTCTGCAGGCAGGATTATCTCTGGGAAGTCAAAGCAAGAAGCTATTTCCGAATATTGAAAAACATTATGATGCACATTTAAATAGTTTATTTAGCCCACGAAAATTTAAAGAAGTTAAAGAAAAAACACTGCCTAATTTATTAAAAAAAGTGAACCCAGAATATAAAGAGGAAATGATCGGTGTAGTTAGTGCGTGGGATATGGCCAACGAAAGTACGCCCGGTGATGGAAAACTTTCTTTAGACGAATACCAGTTACTTAATTTCTTGCCAGATCTTGGTCTTGCCCCTGGTGGTTCTGGCTTTGGTGTATTTGATTCGGTAGCAGCTAATGGTACAGTTGTTGCTCGTAATCTTGACTGGAAAATTAGTAATCAATTACGCAGTCTACAAGCCATTACAGTTTATCAATATGCAGATACTACTGTTGTCAGCATTGGTTTTGCCGGTTTAACGTCAATACTCAGTGGCTTCAATCAGCAAGGGCTTTTTTTAACATTATTAAATGCCGAACCCTATTCACCTTATTTGGCTAACAATATCCAGATAGACAATGCATATTCTAGTGTATTTGATTTACGAAAAGCGCTGCGGGAATACCAAGCTATATCAGAAGCCACTTATTTTTTACAGTACCGTTATTATTCTTTTGCCAGTAATGTGTTGTTAGCAGATCGCAAAACAGTACATGTACTGGAATATCCGGCAGGGAAAAATGGCCGTATACGTTTGTGGAACAGTCCGGTGCACGCTAATCGTTCTTGGTCTGCTGAACAACAGGTAGCTGTTGTCGGTTGCCACTTGTTGGCTACGCTACCAGACAATTGCCGAGATGCTCATGACACAGTGCGCTGGCAACGTTTAAACCAGCTTGCTGTCTTTAGTCAGGAGGCACCAGCAACCCCACAAGCCGTATCTGCACTTATGTTGGATACTGCAAACAATCATTTTGAATTATTTAATTCTGATACTTTGCAATCACTAACTTACTTAACTGCTAGTAATAGTCTTTATATGTATGCATCACCTGCTAAGACACAGACAGACAAACCAGCACAATTACATGCTTACCTTGCACTTGTACCTACAAAACCAAAAGTAACACAACAGAACTGGCTAGGTAATTTCAGGGGTATTTGGCTGGCATGGGCATTACTTTTTTTATTAACAGGTGCTACAGCATGGCTTATATGGACAAAAGCACGCTCACCAGACAGCTAGATTAGGTGAAGAATTGTGAAGTTACCTATCTATCAGAAGGTATTTAGAGGTACCTTTTATTGATTAATTACCATGAGATAGTACTTTGATGAGTAATAACCCCGATTATTTTAATAAATTCGGAAATTAGGTATGCCACTTCCGTTGATCATTATAGGTAGTAGTATTACTGTGGCTGGAATAGCTTCGTGGCTACATAAAAAGAAGAAAAAACAACCGACAACACCAGTGACTACACCTAAAAATCATGTCATCAAACCTCTGGTTGAAAAGCATCAGCAGGATATACGGCAAAGGAGACAGGAAACTGATAAGGATTTGCAGGTTTCTTTACTAGCGATGGGAACTACCGGACTAGGCTGGTTAGTTCTGCCGTCTCTATTGTTGATTGCCATACCGTTGACTCTCTATAGTTCTGCGCCTATCTTTCGGGATGCTTGGAGTTATTGGCGGGAAAAACGTAAATTACACTCTTCTATTATTGATTCAGTGGCAGTTATTGGCACAGTGGCAACGGGTTACTATTTCTCAGCCACTGTTGTCAACAGCATGTATTTTTTAGGCCAAAAAGTATTACTAAAAACTGAAGATAATGCCAGTCAGAACATACTCGAATTGTTTAGTGATACGCCTCGTCATGTCTGGCTTCTGCAAGATGGTGTTGAAGTAGAAACGCTTTTTGAACAGGTAAAAGTTGGGCATACCGTTGTTATTTATACCGGAGAAAGCATACCATTTGATGGGTCAGTTGTAGCAGGCACTGCAACAGTTGATCAGCACATGCTGACTGGTGAAGCACAACCACAGGAAAAGACAGTGGGAGATGAAGTCTTTGCCAGCACCGTATTGATAGCGGGTCAGCTAAATATACGTGTTGATAAAGCGGGCAAAGATACTGTTGCTGCTCAGATTGGTGAAGTGCTGCAAAATACCCTGGATTTCAAATCGGCAGTAGAAGCACGTAGCACCCGGGTGGCCAATCAGCTAACGCTCCCCACACTAGCACTTAGTGGTATTGCATTGGGGAAACTAGGGCCGGTTGGAGCGACAGCTATTGCCAACTGTAACTTTTCAGATATTGTTCGTATTACCATTCCACTTGGTGTGTTGAATCATCTTAAAATTGCAGCACAACAAGGTATTTTGATTAAAGATGGGCGTGCTCTGGAGCTACTGGCGGAGGTTAATACGGTCGTTTTTGATAAGACTGGCACCCTGACACAGGAAAAACCTGAGGTTACCCGAATTCACACCTGCCATAGCTTTGACGAAAATCAGGTCTTGGCATTAGCCGCCACAGTTGAGCACCACCAAACACATCCTGTAGCACGTGCGATACTGGAAATAGCTGCTCAACGGGGCATCAAACCAGTGTCTGGCGATCATATACACTACGAACTGGGCTACGGCATTCGTGCCCGTATCCAGGCACAGACTATTCTTCTCGGCAGTCAGCGTTTTATGGAGTCAGAATCCGTACCATTGACGGATCATGCTGATTGGCATGACACAGAAACCAGCCATTCTTTGGTCTACCTGGCTGTTGATGGTGAACTGGCTGGTGTCATTGAATTACAGGCAAAAACCCGTCCTGAAATACCTGACCTGATACGCAAACTGCAAAAAAGTAATTTACAGCTACACATCCTCTCTGGCGATCAGGTACAGCCAACCCGGCAATTGGCTGAGTCTCTGGGTATTAAACATTACCAGGCACAAGCCTTGCCACAAGATAAAGCCCGTTACATTGAAACGTTACAGGCCAAGGGGCATAAAGTCTGTTTTATTGGTGATGGTATTAACGATGCTATCGCCATGAAAAAAGCCGAGGTTGCTATTTCTATGGCTGGTGCCACGACTGTGGCTACGGATGCTGCCAGCATTGTCTTACTGGATAAAAATCTGCAACAGTTGGGCACCCTTTTTGACTTGGCAAAAGGTTTTGACCGGAATATCAAATCCGGTATGGCCTGGTCATTATTGCCTGGTATTGTGGGTATCGGAGCGGTTTTCCTCCTGCACATGCGGGTATATGGCGCGGTCAGTCTTTATTTGCTGAGTTTAGGTGCTGGCGCAGCCAATTCTGCGTTACCGTTATTAAAACACAAGCGGTCAAAACCTTGAATAAACAGGCATTTAAAACACCCTACACTCCGAAAAAATGTCAAGAATTGTTAAGCTGGCTTACAAAGCTATGTCAACTCACTTAACCTTCAGGTTTTCCTTGCCTTGAAGGGAGTTAAATGCTCAAACCAACTCATAGCTGGATTCTGATTTGAAGATAGCCATTCATTCTTGTCGGATGATCAAGAACTGCTGCATGATTCTACATAACAGAATCATGCTAAAATCTGTGCTAATGACATTACTCTTACCAACCGTTAAAAGATGGGTAACACGTTTGTGTACCCCGTATTCTCACTTATACGTGCAGCACGGCTACATGCTGGTTAAGTTATGAAGTTACTTATCAGGTTTCTTAACCGGGAAACAACTGAGTCGTACCATTATATCATCCTGATTGCGGCTATTTCCGGAGTAGCCAATACCTTACTGATTGGCATTGTTAATCATGCGACAGCCGCCGTCGCCAACCACGAGAACCTGACTCAGTACTTCTTTTTGTACATGTGTACCTTCGCCCTATTCCTGTATGCACAATGGTATGCATTTGAACGTGCGATTATGGTAATCGAAACGGCTATTTTTAAAGTCAGAACCCGGCTTACTGGTAAGGTTCAACAAGTGGAGCTGGCTTTCATCGAAAACATGGGTTCTAACACCTTATACGGTCGGCTCACTCAGAATGACACTTTGGTTTCACAGTCAGTGCCAATGATCGTTGCTGCGTTCCAAATGTTCACGTTGATGGTCTTTTCCTTGCTTTATCTTGGGTATATTTCTCCCGTTAGCCTCCTGATAACACTGATAGCTATGGCGTTGGGCATATTGTATTTTATCGCACAAACGCGCTTTACCAAAAAATCGCTGGCAGCAGTACAACAGAAAGAGGAAGTCTACTTTAAATCTATTTCACATCTGGTTAATGGCTTCAAAGAAGTCAAAATAAATCGCAAGAAAGGTCAGGACTTACTGTCAAGAATCGCAGGCGTTTCCAATACGGCCCAGGACATCAAATCTACTCTGATGAAGAAGGAATCACGTTTATGGGGGTTTGGACGCCTGTTTATTTATGCCTTGCTGCCGATAGTTGTATTTATCATACCCACTTTCAGCCACGAACATGCCAGCAATATATTTAAGATTTCTGCAACATTGCTATTCCTGATCGGCCCGTCAACCATCCTGGTAAACATGATCCCAACGATCAACCGGGTCAGTATGGCTATTGAAGATCTATTTACACTGGAAGCTGCGATGGATGATGCAATAGCTGATTCTTCAGAAAGCACAGATGAAGAAACAGATCTAAGTGACTTTCAATCTATAATCATTAATGAATTAAGCTTTTCCTATCCGAATCAGGATGAAGGCACGGCGTTTGTATCAGGCCCCTTTAACGAGGTAATAACAAAAAATGAGCTTCTTTTTATTATTGGTGGCAATGGTAGTGGGAAATCCACCTTTCTCAAACTACTAACTGGCCTCTATTACTCCGATACAGGCAGTATTGATGTTGATGATATTCGGATAACCGAAGCTAACTTCCAAGCCTACCGAAATTTGTTTTCAATTATATTTACCGACTTCCATTTGTTCGATAAATTCTATGGCGTACCCAATGCTGATATAGAAAAAGTTAATTATTGGCTGGAAAAAATGCAGATACAGCACAAAGTCAGTTACAAGGAAGGCGGCTTTACCAGTACTAACTTATCAACCGGGCAGCGTAAGCGGCTGGCACTCATTGCTGCAATGCTGGAAGACAAACCCATATTGGTGGTTGATGAATTTGCTGCAGATCAAGATCCACAGTTTCGCCAGTACTTTTATGAGACTTTGCTGGGTGAAATTCGGGCTATGGGTAAAACGATCATTGCGGTTACTCACGATGACCATTACTTTCATGTTGCTGATCGTGTGCTGAAAATGCATGAAGGTCAGATTGAAGCACAAAATATCAATGTACCCCCTTGATAGTATTCAGAATTTCCACATCATCCGCTGGATTAGGAGAATCTTATAGATAGCTTCAGCCTAAACTAAAAGCTGTTGGAGCATTGGTCTAAACTATTAAGACATATTTAAATGCAATAGATCCTGAAATTTGTTTAACAACAGCTTATGTAGGAGTACTCTGGCTGCTCCAAACCGTGAAGAACCTTGGTCACGTCAGCTACACGGCAGATCATTTTTTCCTAAGCAACACCCGTCAGAACATTATTGGCCACTTAAGACTGTCACTTGTATGACCCAACATGCATAACACCAGCGTTTATGTTCACACCATCCAACCTGACACCGTTCAGGCAACGGATATATCACTATTAAATGAAGCTGAGCGTAGTCGTGCTAAAAAATTCAAGTTTAATAAAGATCAGACTCTTTATACTGCAGCCCATATTTTTTTACGCAAATTGCTGAGCACATATGCACCGCTCTCACCAGATGAATGGTGTTTTAATACCAATCCATACGGTAAGCCATTTATTAACAACCCAGGATACGAATGGTTGCATTTCAACTTGTCACACACACACGGGTTAATTACCTGTGCTGTCAGTAGTGCCGCCGCCGTTGGTGTTGATGTTGAACGGCACAAAGCGCTACAGGATTTTGAAGCTTTATGTCGGTATGCATTCTCTTCTCGTGAGGCTGATGATATATTATCAATCAGTGATTCTGCGCAAAGGGAACGGCGCTTTTTTACTTACTGGACGTTGAAAGAGGCTTATATCAAAGCACTTGGGTTGGGTTTTTCACTTCCACTACAGTCATTTTCATTTATTGAAGATACCCATAAAAAGTGGCAGATAACAAACACAGAGATACATACTGTTTCTCAGAAAAAAAACTGGCAATTTGATAACAAATTAATGGATGGCTTTCAATTATCAGTAGCTACAACACTCTCCGGTTCAATTGTTTACTTAGATGGTTATTATGAATAACCCCCATTCCTCAAAGAGTAGCTGAAGATCGTACCCAGCAAGCCAATAAAATCATCAAAGATTATGCTTTTCGTTCCAGCTTAACCGGACTGATCCCAATTCCTGTAGCAGATGTTATCGGTTTAGTAGGTGTGCAGCGGCTAATGTTACTCCGCTTATCAAGACTCTATGGTGTACCTTTTAAGAAGAATCTGGCGAGTATCTCTCTGTCAACATTAACTAGCGGTGTTACCTTAACCACAGCGACCCCATTGGTTGGCAGCATGTTTAAACTCATTCCGGGCATAGGGACTGTAGCGGGTGGTGCCAGTGTCGCAGCATTGAGCAGTGCTTCCACTTACGCAGTGGGCAAGATTTTTCTACAACACTTTGAGAATGGGCGGGACGCTGGAAAACTTTAACCCTGAAGAGGCTAAAGAGCACTTTGCAGAACAATTAGCCAAAGCTAAAGAAAGAGACCACAGTGAAAAATAAATCTAATGTGATGAGGTTCGTCGGAGCCTATCATATCAGAGCATTTTTACCTGCAAAGTCCCGGACTCCAACTGGGTAAAAGGATAGACTCGATCGCCTTTTTGTTTGGAGATTATCTTCATTTTTTTGTGCAAGCTAAATTGGCTAATATTGCCTTCACCACTCAGCACTTCTCCTTCTATGACGACAATTTCTCCCGCTCTCAATATAATAATATCACTCTCAATCACTTCACTGACAGCTAAGTCTATCTCGGCCCCATTGCGCATTACCCAGACACGAGCATAGCGTGGCTTAAAGGGATCAGAAAAACCTATATTATTGGCAATATTACCCGCATTTAATAATAACTTACGACTGCCAAACACAAACAGTAAGAGTAGTGAACCTGCAACAATGCTGCCTGTTAGCAGTGAACCAACTACGCCAATACCTTCAAATACAGTCATTGGAGAGCGCTGATTTACTTTATCAGAATTGCGAATGGTATGATAAAAGTGGTAAGTGTTATAGCCTAATAAGGGGAAGCAAATGAGCCTGACAGGAGGGTAAAACCAGGAGCTAGCCGCTGACAAAGCGAAGGTGTACAAGGCCACTTTTTGATAATGGTTTAACTCATCAACATCGTCAAATACCTTGTTGTTATCGGCACTATTTTTAGCAAATGACATGCCTCCTTTATTTTCCACTTCGGAGTTGGGTAAAGCGGCTCTATTGATAACAACCTTCCCTTTCTTATGCTGCCGCAACAGAGCGCCGACTACTCCTCCGAGAGCCAAAAAAATACCAAACTGGATCATATTAACACCTGCATTTATGTCTTTGCACCAAAGAATAATATACACCATTATGTTTGCTACTCAACCACCATTAATGATTGCGCAACATTTCTTGACACTTTATCTTGAAATTTGGTGATAGATTATGTGTTTACGTCCTACACAAACCCATAAGCCCAAGATGAAACTGAAGTGTGATTTCTGCAAAATCTGCTTGCCCCTGATTTTTATTCTCGCTGCAGGTTTCTACATTGCCTGGTTGTTTGTCCCCCCATCGGCTGCTAATCAACTGCGTATTGCAGCAGGTAGCGAAGGCGGGGCTTATTATCAGTACGCACAAAAATATCAACAAGCATTGCAAACAGCGGGTATTGAGCTAGAGCTACAAAGCACTGCTGGCTCAGTCGAATCATTACAGCTGTTGTTGGATAATAAAGTTGACTTGGCTTTTATTCAAGGTGGAATTGGTGCAGAAGTTTCACCTGATATGGGCTTACATTCTGTCGCTAGCCTGTTTTACGAACCCCTGTGGGTTTTCACCACTAAAGCAAGCTACCATAAAAACCTTTGTTACCTTAAGCAACTCGAAGGCAAAAAATTAGCCATTGGTGCTGAAGGTAGCGGTACAAATGCGTTAGTCAAACGCCTACTGAACGATAATGGCCTCAATCAGAGTAATACGAGTTTACTCAGTCTCGATAGTGAAGAAGCCGTCAGAAAAATCCAAGCTGGTGAAATTGACGTAGCTTTTTTCGTCGCTGCACCTGAATCTGAAAGCATAAAAATATTAAGCAGTGACAAAACGCTCAAAATCATGAATTTTGAGCGTCATGCAGATGCATATATCAGGCACTACCCTTTTCTAAACCGCCTGAATTTGAGCCGGGGAACACTCAATTTGCAAGAAAATATTCCTGGCCAAGACAAAACGTTACTGACCGCAACGGCTGCTTTGGTCGTTGGGGAAAATATACATGCAGATCATGTACGATTATTGGCTCGTGCGGCCCTGAATATCCACCATAAACCCGGACTATTAGAGAAAGCCTGGCAATTTCCATCCCGCCACCACCTGGAAATTCCAATTCACCCGGATGCTGAGCAATATTTGGAAAATGGGCCTTCTTTTCTGGAAAAATATTTACCATTCTCAATAGCTGCACGCATAGATCAATTTAAAATTCTGCTGATCCCGCTGTTGACGTTACTGTTCCCTTTAGTTAAGGGCTTTATGCCACTTTACGCTTGGCGTATCCGCTCACGCACTTTTCGTTGGTATAAAAACCTTAATAGGGTTGACCGTGAGCTAGATCAATATACGTTGACGACTATCAAGCAAGCGATCATCGATACAAAAAAACTACATAGTGAACTGGCCCAAGAAGTATCAGTGCCATTGTCATACATGTCAGAGTTTTATACTTTACGGGTGCATACCGACCATATTCTCAAACGTTTGCAGGAAAGAGAAATGGTTTTGCAGGGAGCAAATAAAGATGAAGGTATTACGTTTGCTACTGAGAAGGAGCCTGAGGCAACCCTTGGGGAAGCGGTTACTACCAAGGTAATGACCGAATCTAAAATCAGCAATAATTCTGCGTTAACTGGTAGCGTAACTAACGAATCTGAATTAAGTGATGTATTGCCCTGCGACACTGCCAAGAACGTTTTACCTGAAGCACGAACAGTAGAGGAACCTCCCCAATCAGAGGAAGCAGTAAACGCAACTCAGGATAAAAAAGAAACGGTATTAAACGCTGAAATTGCACAGGAAACCGGAGCTGATCCCAAAACAAAATATCAGCAGGCCCAAAAGCTACTCAGGAAACATGTTGCTGCCGCTATGACA
This sequence comes from uncultured Thiotrichaceae bacterium, assembly GCA_937931765.1. GTDB lineage: Bacteria > Pseudomonadota > Gammaproteobacteria > Thiotrichales > Thiotrichaceae > Thiolinea. Next base: position 27,370 of record CALHAO010000227.1, on the reverse strand, counting down.
ATGAGTGCTATTCCAATTCCATTCTTAGATGTTGCCACATTAACAGGGACGCAACTTAGCCTATTGCAAAGTCTCAGTGAGCACTACGGTGTGGATTTTGATAGGAAGCGTGGAAAAGCAGTAATTGCTGCGATGTTAGGCGGCTCATTACCCGCGACAGCTATCATGGGGTTGAGTAGCATTAGCAAGCTTATTCCCGGCATTGGTACCTTAGGTGGTGGTGCCAGTTTGTCAGTGCTGGCCGGGTCAGTTACCTATGCAACTGGTAAAGTATTAATGAATCATTATGAAAAAGGCGGCAGTTTAGATAATTTTGATAGCCAGCAGCAACGCGGGGATTTTCAGGAAATTTTTAGGGAGGGCTTAGCCAATAAGAATATCGCATTGGCAGAGTAATCAATTTGACAACCCTGCCAACACACTTGAAAGAGACCTGGAGAGGTTTGGCTTGTCCCGAGTAAACTTATCGCTTTTGATAAACCCGGCTCTGCTTGAGGCCGAGTTTTTGATAAATTAGGTTGGGTTACTTTGTTTTGAATCTTCAACATTCGCAACAATGGTTTCAGCATCCACTTCTTCAGAAACAACTTCGACAACACCTTCAGCCATACCCTCAATTTCAGGCTCTGGCTTTTTTCGGAAGGAAGCCATAAAAGAACTAACACCCTCTTTTAGCTTTGTGCCTGTTTCTCCCAAGCGTTTCTTAGCGGGTTCATCTTTATAAATATAGGTAGCAGCGGCACCTACTGCAGCACCAACAACAAAATTAAATGGGAACATCATAAACTCCTTTGATAAGAACGTTACCTTTGCATTATACAACCAAATATAAGCTAAAATTGTTAAGAATTATTAACTTACATCATAAGAAACTTTCGACTTTCAGAAATAATCATAATCTGGTTTGAAGCAGACAAGCAGCACGCTAACACCAAAAATACATGGTATCCACTTGCAATCAGCGCTCAGGTAAATGAAAACAATAACCCCGCCCCCTCAAAGTACGGATGTAGATAGGTTTAGAAGGTACATCTTCTATTTTTTTCCTGAGTCGGTTGATATGAGTATCAATACTGCGGTTCGAATGGACATAGCGTACCCCCATTGTTTGCCACATTAAATCTTCTCTGTCAAGCGGTATGCCGACATTCATGTGTAATAACTGAAGGATTTTACATTCCAGCTGTGTGAGTGGAATAATTTCATCATGTTTAATTATCTGCTTATTAGCTATATCCAGAGAAAAATCCCCTATCTCTATAATGGATTGCTGTTGTGTATTATAGGTGTTTCCCCCAAGAAAAAACTTAATTTTAATTAGTAGTTCTTCGTTTAAAAAAGGCTTGATAATATAGTCACGTGCACCCGACTCAAGATTCTGCAATCGACTCTCGGGCGTTATATTTTTAGAAGTAATAATGACAGGTATACATGGGTAGTAACTTTTAAGCCACTTAATCCAATATAAACTATTTTTATCTGGTAGTTCGAGACTTAAAACAACAAGATGAAAGCTGCTGCGTTCCATTTTTCTGGGGATGTCTACACCATTAAATAGTAACTCAACATCATGACCACTAGACTGTAAACTCTCTTTCAAAGAGTTACATAGTGAATCGTTGTCTTCAATCACTAATAATCGCTTTTTTTCAGAACTACCGAATGTTCTACCCAACTGTGACATGCCTCTTTATTGATATGACGCCTACCCTTTACTTATTAGAAAGCAGCTTTTATCAGCCGTCATTAGCAACTGCAGGGATACTGGCTTGTAGAAAAATAATTCTTAATTTTTCTGGTTTAAATAACCTGTTCTCGCGAAACAAGAATATTAATAGAGGTCTGAATTTTTTTTGTTTGTTGTTTTATGGAGAAAAGATATTGAATTTTTTATGTTATATGTTATAAAAATTAACATGTACATCAATCATTAATTCTAATAGTTTCACCTGAGGATAGTGCTCTCTACTTCACTACTGTAAGAGTAGCATCTTTTTGACCCACTCATCAAAGGTTTTGTTCATATTTTGTTAAGCAATATCATAAATTTATTTAATACTCAAATCCATTTGACTTATTGAATATTTGAGAGTAGGTGTCTTTCAAGTGATTATGCAGGTGTTTATTCATGCGCATTTGCTCTTTGGCAAATCATCTTCGATAAAAGAACGTTCCGTAGCGAAATTTTTGATAATGCTAGCAATGTTAATCAAAATATTTGCTTTAGTATTATCAAAATCCATTAATGGACGAGAGCTATCAGGAATATGGCACTCTTGGGAAAATACATTAGCCCAGTCTGATACCTTAGTTAGTTCTAATGAAATAACCTCATTTTGGCTCGCCGCAATCATGCATATTTCTCCTTGAAAATTCTGGAGTGCCTTGTAGAACACATCAGAGTTCTCAGGGCTTTGTGAAGCACAGAGCTGTTGTTCTCCAAATATTTCCCCCAAATTGAGTGCATGGGTTTCAGGGTTGTGAATCGTTGGCGCAATTAAAACTAAATTTTCTACAGGCGCTGTCTCAAGTAATTTCAAGGCGGTATAAATGCCGGACTCTGCGGCAACAATACTGAATGGTTGAGAATCAAAGCAAGAATCAATGACATCTGTAGCTTGCTCCGCCCGCTGCTGCAAAGACTTCTGCTTTCCACTACCACTGCTACATCCGTGTCCCAGAAAATCAAAAGCACAAGAGGTTACATTATAGTAATGCAGCAGCAGTTGGCGAAGCACAAGAAGTTCACTGCGATTATCTGACGGTGAGTCACCGTGTAGGAACAATATTGATGGAGGATCTTCCTCCGCACTAAATTTATGCAATACGTCCCCATGAAGGTAAGTATCAGAAAATTCAATAAAAAATGGTCGAGCCGGAAACAAATTATCCGTTATAATGCTCATAATTGCTTACCTTTTAAGCTAGATCTGTAATTTTTGTATTGTTAACGTCTTTTTTTATGTGAAGGTTCTTTTTGCCTTCCTGAAGCTGCTCCTTAAAAAAGCTTTTCCAATGTTTACTATTGAAGTCTTCGAACGTACCACCTGTTTCAAAATGTCGAATGAACACTTGACCAGTCGCATAGATTATGCAACCTGCCAGAGTAGTTACACCAATACTCCCCCCAATAGTGCCAATGCCAGGGATAATCTTGGCAAAACTGCTTAAACCTAATACCGTCAATACGGGTAAGGAACCACTCACCAGAGATGTTAAGATTGTATTGCCGGTCTTTTCATCGAAATCAACACCATAATGTCGGCTAAGGCTACGTAACAAATTCAGCTGAGTTCCTGTCAATGCCGCTATATCAAATAGGGGGGCCGGAAGCACGCCAAGCGCCATGCCTGCCAACATATGAGTTTTCACAGTGTTTTGGGCAACCACATGCTTATTTTGTAGATGTGTTGCAAGTAGCTTAATTTCTACTTCCTGAAGCTTTTCCGTTAGTTCATCAATCAATGCAGTTTGTTCCCCAACTGTTGTTACTTGCTGCTCTTTTTCCACAAGTTGTTCCTGAAGTTCTGTAATTACCTTGTCATGAACTGAGGATTGTGTACGATCTTCCTTCATCGCATGCTCGGCGAGCTGCAGTTTATGATTCAATTGGTCGATCAAGTGGGTCTGTTTGTTCAATATTAATAATTCATTTTTTTTCTTATTAAGTTCAGCCGTCAATTCGGCAATAACCGTAGCTTGATCTTTCACTTGTTGAGATAGTGTTGGTTTTTTACGTCGGGGAGGAGAAGGTTTTGTTGATTTATCAGCAGCACTAACTTTTCTTTCTGACATAGCTTTCTTCCGGTGAAACGTTTCAAATTGTTTAATTATTACACTTTTTGTGTGTATTAATAAAGTACATGTAACATTTCTTGACATTAAGCCAGAGTTATTACTTAAAAAAACCACTCATTAAAAAAGTATGCCATATGCACGTCAGATATGTAGTTTTTTTGATTAAAATTATTTAATTTTATTATTTTCTATGTGGTTATTTGAAATTTAATCAACACCCGGAGCTAGATCTATAATTGAGTTATGCAGCAGGTCACCTGAGCACCCGATCTTACTGTGTGCGATACCATACAATTTGAGTAAATCATCCGTCATTTTGAATTGCGCATGGGTCAGGGCGAGGATATCAAGTGTCGGAACCGGTATAAGCCCTAAAATCATAGAACGGATAACATTTTACTTAATGATGTCATCGGCATGTTCACACAGTAGCTTTTTCTTTTCCTGTTTAAGTCGCACGCTATTTGCCTGCGCTACCAGCAAAGCATTTTCCGCCAATAACGTAGCAGCACAGACAGTAACTGCCTGAGTCATCATTTGGGTCATTCAAGGGTGTTTTACTCATCGGTTTTTAGGCAACCCCTCACTCACACCGGCTTTTTTTCTTCAGTATTATCAGCATCGCCTACCACTTCATGACTGTCTGCTGTCTGCTGTCTGATTTTCGCTATTCGCCGCTGTTTCCTCTGCCTCATCTTCCATAGGAGAGCGAATTTCATCGCGAATATCGCGTACGAACTGCTTGCCTTTATCAAACTCGCGTTTGAAAAATACCTGAGCCTGTTTTGGCTCAAAATCGTCTACCGTGCCCCCTGCTTCAAAGTGCATAATAAAGGTTTGCCCCACCGCATAAGTCACCGCACCCGCACTGATGCTTAAACTTGCACTGCCCACTAACGAACCAATACCTGGAATCAGTTTAGCAAAGCTGCTTAATCCAACAACGCCCAGTACCGGCAGAGAACCGCTAATCAGTGATGTAATCAGAGTTTTGGTATCTGTATCACTCCCAGGTAAACCGTAGTGATCGCTCAGACTGCGCAACATATTCATCTGCGTTGTCACCAGAGCCGCCAAATCAAACAGTGGCACCGGCACCAGCCCCATAGCGATACTGGCAATAATATGATTTTTAACGATATTATTCGCGGCAAGGTCGTGCGCCTCACTACTAATCGCTGCTATGGCAACTTCCGGATCAATATTGCGTACTCCGGGCTGTTCTACCGTTATATCTTCTGTCATATTTGCCTCTGATCTGTTGATTGATTCGGGCTTGTCTCAACTTCGCCCACTTTTACAAGAGTATTACCAGCTATGTCACTAATAGCACAGGTCTCTTAACAAAACTTAACAATACAGAAGGCAAAATCTCTATTCACCACCTTGACTTGATTTTCTCCTTGTACCAATAATGGAGTTATTGATCTTTAGTAAAAGGAGTTAACTTATGGAAGCTGGAACAGTAGCAGCGAGTTCTAGTGGCACACTTTCTGCCGTCGGCCACTCCCTGGCTAGCGTTGGACAGACCAGTGCAGCCTTTGCTTTATCACATCCAATAATCATGGCGACGGCGGGTGGTGCCCTGCTAGGCATTGGAGCTTATCGCATAATCGGCGGAAAATTTAATAAAAGAAAACTCGCAAAACAGGAAGCTGCACTTCCTAGTGAAGCCGCAGCAGCCTAACAACGACCAGCCACCTTTCTCCTGAATGGTGAAAGATGTTTGTACAAGTAAGTATGTACCACTTTGGTCTTCAGACGGTATACTCACGGCAAATGAAGATTCGGATTTCATGTTTTCATGATTCCAAAATTTTCAACCATTAATGATTGAATCTTCTCGGCATATTGCTCAGTATGCCGAAAGAAATCCATGACAGCCATTTTGAAATGCGCAAACTTTTCGTAATATCGGTTATAAATCACTTCCCGTTTCAACAGTCCCCATAACCGTTCAATCAGGTTCAGGTTAGGTGAGTAAGGAGGAAGGAAGTGCAACCGAATTCGACAACGCTTACCTTTCAGATAGTCAGTGACCCGCTGGTAACGATAGTAACGAGCATGATGACCATTATTTCCATGTCGCCGATCGGGTGCGGAAGATGGGAGGGCAAGATTGAATTGAATTCTGTTGTAAAATAAGGCCGAACGGATGCCCAATAGCTGCCCTTTAATAATCAATGACACAAAAAGCCACAAACGGGAACAAGGTAGGCCCGGCATAGCGATAGTCAGAAATCTCAAACTCGAATGACCGCTTACTTTGATCGATTAATGGCTCATGATCGAAGCGCTCAGACAGCGTGTATTTTTTCACTTTAGGTATTTCATCCGTCAGTGTAATTTCCAAATTCTGTTCTACACTCGCCCCGGAGCAGGCGAGAGACACGACATAAGGGCGGGAAACTGTACACCATGAGTCTGACAGCGTGATCGCATGAGAATCCGTAGCCGTGTTAACCGCCAAAACCCCGGAATAAGGGCCAATAAAACACAGACAAAGCACCTCTTTTCCAATCTCCTGCACCCGAATAGATTCATGGGGAAACAAATACTCCACCTCCAGAAACGACGGCTCGAGGTGTAACCGGCAAATATCCCCAGAAGAACTAGATTTTGCCGTTTTCTGCCGCAGCAGCTTGAGTTTCACTGCGTTGCTAAGCGATGTATTCGAGTCTCCTCCTTCATGAAATACCTGAACTTTCTGGAGCTTGTCACAGAACTCTGCGACAAGCCTTGACAGATTTAATATACCCTCTTCTGTGTAATGCGTTTCATCTTCACGCATATCGGTCTGCGGGGAAGCAATTTCAACAAGAGAAGCCCCCAGTTCCTGATGAACCCTCTCTTCAAGCTGGCATAATTCAGGCTTAAACTCACCGTAACTGCTACCGGTTGGCGTTCGGAAGATAACGACATGGGGCAACACCTTACCCTCACGGGCACAAGCAGCATGAAGGTGGCTGAATAATGCATACACATGCCTGAACTCAGAGGGCTTTGCTATCGTTTCCGCAGCATGAAGAAATACAAAGATAAAATCGACATCCCGGGGGATTTCATCTGCGAGAAACAACAGGAATTTCCAGCCCATTGCTTCGGTAGTGATTTGCTTGACTATCTCGCACCTCTTCCCACTGCCGACATCCTCAATGTGCTCATGAAAATCCCGGATAAATTCCGTTCCGGCAATAACACTATCCCCAACAAGCAGAATACGGATATTATTTTCCTCAGTGTGGTGCGCCTGAAGCTGAAAGCCCTGTTTCCAGTGGATTGCCGATTGGTTCATTACACTCCCCTCTTAAAGAAATTTAGTCTCAAAGGCATCACGGCCATCGCCGTAGATCAGATATCCGTACTCTTCCCAGCGGCTTTTGGTCGCGGCATCCAAGCTATGATCCTCCAGAAGCGCCAGATTTTCCTCCAGTTCTTCCAGCGTCGCCGACGCAGTCAGCGTCAGGTGAACAGCAGGGTGGCCGAGAGAATAGCGGTAGCAATCCGGTGCCGTGGGAATATCTCCGTCCCAGGCATCATGACCCTGGAGCAGAGAACCCCAGCGGGTGCTAGTGTAGGAAACCACCGGTATATCCCGTTGGAGGGCAGCAGGCAAAACAGCGTCTTCTGCTTTTCGGTGGGCCATATTGTAACGGTGCATTAATACATCGACTTTACCGCTTTCTAATAGCTCAAGGGCGAGCGAACGGTTATGTACGGAGGCACCGACATACCGGATGACTCCCTGCTCTTTCCAGCGATGCAGCTCGTCCAGAGTCTCGTCAAAAACCTGAGTCATATCGTCGTCTGATCGAATCCACTCGGCGTAGAATACATCTACCACTTCAATGTTGAGAGCACTGCGAACCTGGTCGAGGTAACTACGCATACCAGCCCGATCCCGTTCGAGGCAGCCGGTAGCGACCACAATAGATTCCCGTTGCACTTCCAACACGGGCTTTAAGCCATCGATAAAATCGGGGTACGTTAAGTTATAAAAGAAGAAGTAATTGATACCGGCGGCAGCGGCCCGTTCCGGAACACGACGATCCATGCCCTTATCGGGCACACTGGCCAGTCCCAAAGGAGTGACGGGTTGGTTTTGCAACGTGGTTATCTGCATAATAGCACCTTTCAGATTGGGGTTATTTTGAACGCCAGGGTTGCGAATTTCTTCCTACGCAACCTTGCGGAAAATCAATTCCTCCACGGCGGGCTTAGGTGTAGATGTAGTGGAAACGCGGTGGGCTTCGCGATAAGATTGCATCAACCCCTGACGCGCTGTCATGCGCCCGGAATCAATTTGTTCGCAGCGAGAGCGAGGTAAACAAACATGACCATCACCGCAACCTGGCACGGCCACGCCACGTTTTCTCTCCAAACCCCGGAGAACAAACACCTGCTCATTGATCCCTGGCTCACCGATAACCCGGTTTGTCCTGATGACCAAAAACGCTTCGGGAACATCGACATCATGGCCATCACCCACGGACACTTCGACCATATCGCCGACGCGGTTTCGCTGGCCCGCGAACACCAGCCAACAGTGATCGGTATCTTTGAATTGTGCAAGTGGCTGGAGCGCAAAGGCGTCCAGAATCTCATCACCATGAACAAGGGTGGCACCGTAGAGCACCACGATGTGCACTTCACTATGGTGCATGCGGATCATAGCTGCGGTATTCAGGAGGACGACGGCAGCATTATCTATGGCGGTGAGGCTGTAGGTTACGTGCTGACCTTCTCGGACGGCACGGTTATATACCACGCAGGAGATACCAATGTGTTTGGTGACATGGCGCTCATCCGCGAATTGTACGAACCAAGCGTGGTGATGCTCCCGATTGGCGACAAGTACACTATGTCCCCAAAAGAGGCAACCAAGGCGGTTGAACTGCTGCAACCACAGGTAGTCATTCCTATGCATTTTGGCACTTTCCCGGGATTGACCGGCAGACCGGGCGCATTGGCTGAACGACTGGCCGCGAAGGGGCTTGGTTCAATTGAAGTGCGCGAGCTTCGCCCCGGTGATAGCACAGAGCTGGGCTAAACACCGCAGTCAATGGTTTCCTCACGCCTGTACCGTTCGACCGAAAAATCGTTGATGAACCTGCTCGCTGAAGACGTAGTCAGCTTCGTCCGCATAATTGAGTAGAGCAACGATTCTCTCACGCTGCCCAGTGACCGGGGCCACACGGTGTAAGGCATGGTTGCCATTGAAGATCGAGAGGGTGCCAGGCGTGACCTGAGGCCGAACCAAATTATCCGTAGTGTTATCCAACACCGCCTGTTCACGCGCTTCGGCGTTGACACCATTACCACGGGTTTGTGGCACAAACTCAAAAGCGCCTCCCTCATCCGCTGCCTGTAGCAATAATGATACGGTCGCATCATTATTATCGTAGTGCCAACCCAGTTCGTTTCCCTTACGGAAAAATGACAAGGTGCAGGATACCAGCGGGTCAGCGGTACGGTGGAGGTTCGGGTGGCCGACAATGGCTGCCATCAGGTTTGTAAGACCTTCCCACTCATAAAGCATGCGCAGCTGTGAACCCGGCGGCAGCCTGTCATAAGCAACAGCACCGAAATTAGCGCGGGTTACCCGTGTATCGGTCGAAGCGTCTGAACCACTCCTGCCGTATGCACCCGTTTGCTGCTGCTCGGTAATATGAGCTTCGCCGGATAGTCCCTGTGCTTCTTCAACCATAGCCGAGAGGGCCTCGGCCTGTAAGAAGCCGGGCAGCATACACAAGCCGATTTCATGAAACTGGTGGTGTAAAACATCGACCACTGAACGCCCCTTACCAACCTGAATATCCTGAATAGGATAACGATCCAGGTTCACGATAGATTGCATCATTTTCGCCTCCATAGAAGTTATCCGCAAGAATACATTATCTATGCTCTGCCAATGCGCAGGTTGTGACAAAAGTTAACAATTTAGTTCTGCCATCGAAAGGCTAAAGCTGTGACAAAAGTTAACAATTCATCGCTATTATCGAAAGGTGTTGTTCAGGTAAAGTTTTTAAACATCACTGCGGCGTTCACGCACCCCGATGCTGAACACGCAGAATGAAAAAGTAACAGGTCATTATGCTATAGGAGGTTGATAGAACGTGGATAAGACGGGTGCCAGGAGTCGGCGAGTCGCAGTCATTGGTGCAGGACCATCAGGACTGGTTACAGCCAAAGAGTTGCTTGAAAAAGGCCATGATGTGGTTGTCTTTGAACAGCAACCGATGATCGGTGGTGTCTTTGCAAACCATTATGACGACCTGCGGCTTACCAGCAGCAATCTGCTCACCAGTTTTGGTGATCACCCGAGCCAGGAAGGTGAAGCCCACGTTTGGAGCTGCTCCGAATACCTTGAATACCTTTATAGTTATGCAGCACGCTTCGAACTCTTCTCGCATATTCATTGCTCTACCCAGGTAAGCTCGGTTCACCAGGATGCGGACACAGGCAGCTGGAAAGTGCGCGTACAGGGCGTAGCGGAAGACACGATAACACCCCGCCATCAGGTACCAGCAGCCTATAGCGACATTGCTTCATCAAGCCCCCCTGCCCCTGCTCAGGAACAAGAATTTGAGGTGGATCATGTCGCCGTTTGCGCTGGTGCCAATCGTCACGGAAGCGCCCCGACATGGCCCGGGCTGGATGATTTTGGCGGTGAGTTAATGCATTCGTCCAGCTACTGGCGACCAGAACGCTTCGCCGATCGCCGTGTGCTGATCGTCGGGCTCGGCGAAAGCGGTTCCGATATTACACGCCAAATCGCTCAGGTTGCCCGGTCGACAGCAGTGTCGACACGTCGCGGGCCGGGCTACATCATTCCGCGCTATTACAGCGGTCAGCCCACCGATATAGATTCCAGCCGGTGCTATCACGCAATCCCGTTACCGGTAATGGAGTCGTCGTTGTTCAAGTTCAATATGCGCCTTGTCGACACCTATATGGGGCCGGATGATGATCCCGAAGTGCTTCGTCAAGCCGAAGAAATAAACACTGCACGTGGCATATCAGCGTTTCGTCGTTTCTCGACTAAGAGCACAGGCTTTGTTGAAGCTATGGTTCACCACGGCACCGAATACAAGCCGGACATCGAATGTATTGAACCGGGTCGTGTCCGGTTCACTGACGGAAGCCACTTCGACTGCGATGCCATCGTCCTGTGTACCGGCTATAAAACCCAATTTCCGTTCTTCGCTGAGCACCATCCCGAACTCGTCGGTATGGGGGCAAACATTCGCGGACTTTACAAACGTATGATCGAGCCAACGATTGGCCCGGAACTCGCGTGGATCGGGTTTGTACGCCCCGGCATTGGCAGCATTCCACCCTGCGCCGAAATGCAGGCGCGCTACTTTGCGCTGCTCGTCAGTGGTGAACGACAACTACCTGATCTCACCGATATGACACAAGACATCACGACCCATGCCCGTCTGGATCGTGAGCATTTTGAGGCAGATGCGGAGCGGCTTGTGGCCCTCACGGGTTATCTGCGCTTTCTGGAAAGCGTTGCTGAGGTCATTGATTGCAAGCCTCCCCTGCGCAGGCTTTTTATGAGCGACCTTGGCACCTGGAGCAAAATCATGTTTGGCCCCATCAGCCCGGCGCAATACCGCCTCAAAGGCCCTGGCGCTCAACCCGATGTCGCACGGTCAGTGTTACGGGCCATGCCTACCATGCCCGCACCCACCCTGGCCTTCAAATTTCTATCCCTGCTGGTCAGCAAGCTTATCTATAGCCTCAGTGCAAATGAAAGGTACCGTTCTTACGGCTTCTGATATGGATGTCATGGCAATATCAATTCCCCAAATACAGACAAAGGTGAAATTATGAAAGTTAACAGCTTCGACGAGTGGTCTCCCCTGAAAGAGGTGATCGTAGGATCTCCGGTTCATTATGACGCACAAGAACTTGAACTCTCGTTCAAGCTATTCTTTCATGATCAGGCCTACTCATCATTTTGGTACCCCTATTACGAACATAACAACAATAAGAAGACGGAGGAGGTGGCCGAAAAATGCACGCCGGTACGCAAGTTCAGCCAACAATACCTTGAGGAGCTAAATGAAGACGTAGAAGGACTGGCCGATGCGCTGCGGACAGCCGGAGTGACCGTACACCGTCCAACGCCGCTGAGCGAAGTGAAACCGTTTAGTACCCCTTACTGGGAAGCGACTACGATGCCTGCGCTCAACGTTCGTGACCAGGCCATTATTATTGGCGACGAAATCGTTGAGACAGCTCCACAGGTGCGCGCGCGCTATTTTGAGAATGATCTGCTGAAACCCGTCTTCTATCGCTACTTCCGCAACGGTTCACACTGGTCTTCCATGCCACGACCGATGATGACAGATCGTTCTTTCGATACTTCCTATGTGTCCGGCCAGGATGTTCCGGCTATCCAAGCTGTCTATTCACAAGAGGAATCGGAGTTTGATACCGGCTACGAAATGATGTTCGACGGTGCCCAGTGCATGCGTTTCGGTAAAGACATCCTGGTCAATGTCTCCACGGAGAATCACGAGCTTGGTCTGCAATGGCTTGAGCGCAACTTCAAAGGCCGCTTCCGCTTCCACCGGATCTATCGTTTAAACGACAACCATATCGACAGTACCATTCTGCCGCTACGCCCGGGCCTGTTGTTACTGCGTAGCCCCGAGGTGCGTAAGCAACTCCCGGAATGGCTGCAAAAATGGGATGTCATTTACCCACCTGAGCCAACAAAAAATATCTTTCCAGACTATAAAGATGACGAGCTGGTGCTTACCAGCACCTATATCGACCTGAACATACTTTCTATTGACGAGAACACCGTCGTAGTCAACTCCCTGTTTCCGGAATTAAGAAGTACCCTGGAGAAACACGGATTCGACACCATTCCCGTTCAGCATCGGCATCGTCGACTATTTTCCGGCGGTTTCCATTGTTTCACGCTTGATACCGTACGTGAAGGCGGCCCTGAAGACTACAGAAGCTAAGGGGCAGGACTATGGATGTGACATTACCCAGGATCAGCGGCTCACCGGAAGTTGGTATTCTTCCAGAACTCGCCAATGCGCACCCCGACTTCTGGAACGATGCGCGGGCGAAATACGGTGATATGTTTCAATTCAGGCTCGGTGCAACAGAGGTTATCGCCCTGTGTCAGCCACGGCATGCACAGCACGTATTGGTGGACAACGCAGCAAACTATCGCAGTAAGGGCGGCAACCAGGGCTTCCGGGCAGCGATTCGCGAACTGACCAACGAAGGCCTTTCCACCGCAAACAGCGAGAGTGAGACTTGGCAACGTCAACGGAAAACGGTTCTGCCGCATTTCGGAAACACCAACATCCGTCCACTCGGCGACCTGCTCATTGAAGTAGTCGCCGGGCACCTGCACGACTGGGAATCAGCCGCACACAGCGGAGATCCAATTGATATTGGCCCGACCCTGAGCCGGATTGCCATCGACGCCAGCGTGCGCAGCATGTTCGGCGTGGACATCAGTAACGAGGAGGCAGACGAACTTGCGGCCAACAGTGAAATAGTCATGGATCATATCTGGCTTAGTATACTTGGCTCTGTTTTTCCACAATGGCTACAGTTACTGGATAAGAATCGGCAGCAAAAGGCTATCAATGCGGTGGTTGCTATTGCCACACGCCTGATGGAGCGACATGTCGCGGGCGGGGGATCGGATACGAACCTGCTAGGCATCCTGCTTGACCAACGTGACGACGACAGCGTTGAATACATGACTGAAGCACATCTGAACGAGGAAGTCGTATCTCTGCTACTTGGCGGCTACGAGATTATGTCCATCACGAGCCGATGTGCCCTGGATCTGCTGCTTCACAACCCAACGGCTCTGGCACGTGCCAGGGCGGAAGTGGATCAGGTACTGGGTGAACGTACGCCGACCTACGAAGACATCGACCAACTCAAGTACTGCCGCATGGTCATTCAGGAAACGCTGCGCATCTATTCTCCATCGTACCAGCTACAACGTATGGCCGAAGAAGATGATGAAATCGACGGGGTTCCCATCCCGGCGGGCACAATCGTCACGATTCTGGCCCATGCCATCCACCATCACCCCGAACACTGGTCGCAGCCTGAATGCTTTGAACCCGAGCGCTTCGCAGCAGCGGGTGGGCGACATCGTTTTGCCTGGCTACCGTTCAGCGGTGGCCGCCGTGCCTGTTTAGCGACGCGTTACTCCCTGATGCAGGGACAGCTCATTCTGGCACAGGCACTGCAAACATTCGATATAACCCCCGTTTCGACAGAACCCTTGTCGATGTACATGGGAACAGTGTCACGACCAAAGAATGGCCTCCGGGTGAGGCTTGCACAACGACAAAGAGAAGAAGCATGAATCAGAATGTTATCCACTTGCCCAATAAGGAGCTGTCATGAGCCTGTTAGAGTCTCCGTCCGGAAATACTCCCGAGGCGGCACGTGCGATCGAAATCGCAGACCAACTCTGGGCGATGATCTGCGATAAGCAGGTTCTGCGCCTACCCTTCCCCTACCTCGCAGATCACCATGCCTCCTGGGACGAGACCGTCTACCAGTTGCTGGTACGCGACAGTGTTCGCAACGAAGTGTATCGTCAGGTTATCGACGCGACTGTCCGGGATCGGGTAGTGGTGGAAATCGGCCCGGGTTCGCGGCTCTTCCTGACCCAGCTCTGTGCAGCAGCAGGTGCACGGAAAATCTATGCCATCGAAGCCAATCGCGATGCCTACGAGCGCGGCTGCGCCCTTGCTGAGGCACTTGGTCTTGGCGAACAATTGACGCTTATCCACGGGCTGTCTACAGAGGTCGAGCTACCCGAGAAAGGCGAGGTGTGTGTGTCCGAAATCATCGGTTCCATCGGTGACGCGGAGGGTGCAACAGGCTTCCTGCACGACGCCCGCCGCCTGCTTAAAGATGACGCCATAATGATCCCCGGCAGCTGCCAGACATGGGTTAGCCCGGTGGAACTACCGTCACGGCTCTACCCCGATGATGCCACGGAGGAACTGATTCGCTCATTTTCGCCGTCAATGACTGATACCTTTGGGCATGAAATCGAACTGACGCGCTACAAGATTCACAATATTCCCCGGGAAAGCCTTCTGGCACCAGAACAGCTCTTCGAAGAGCTGGACTTCCAGCGCAATGAGCCGCCACGCTCGCATGAACGTCAGCTGCGCTTCGTCGCCGCACGCGACGGCATGTTTCATGGCTTATTGTTATGGATTCACCTTGAAGTAGGGCCGGATCAGGTTATCGATGCTTTCGACGATACGAGCTGGGCACCCGTTCATGTGGCATTGTCACCATTCGAGGTGCAGGCAGGCGACATCTTCGAAGTTCGCTGCGAAGCACAAGTCAGCACCGAGCGCCGGACACCAGCCTACAACTTTGAGGTATCATTGGTGCGCAACGGCGTCACGCTCCACCACGCAATCGACACGCCCGAGTTGCCTGGCTGATGATCCTCACGGGGTACGTAATACTAGCTGGCACCGGTGCCCTTCTGCTGCGCCGGAAGGTTACACCCAGGCGTTTGAAGACTAAGTCCAAACGCCCGAAGGCTGCGCCTAAGCACTTAAATGCTGCACCTAAGCGCCTGAACACCGCACCCAGGCATTTGGGAACAGCCTACCGGACGCTGGCACCTCTGCCGAAGGCAATGGAGCGTCTCGGCAAACATTCGTTTGAGCGTATCGCACGGCTTACCTCAATGGATGACCCGGAGCGGGAGCGACAGCTCGCATCGCTGTCATCAGGCACCGATACGGAACCGGATGCGCGGGAGCGGGCGAGTTATCGGGAGTTGGGCTATGCTTTAAGCGGCTTCGGCTTCGGCTTTACCGGTTGGCTATTATACACCCCGCTGGCCGTACTTAGTGTCCCCTTCCTCACAGTCATTGGCGTTAGCCGGGCACGGCTTGCCTACCAATCCATTAAAGAGCGGGGCCGTCTGGACATCAGCGCCATCGACACGTTAATCTGTATTGCGATTCTCGCCACAGGCAGTTTCGTAAGCGGGGCGCTCGGCTACACCGTAGTTGCGACAAGCTCGATCATGCTGAGCCGCATTCAGGCCAGCTCTCGCCGCAAGCTCATCGACATCTTCGGCCAGCGCCCGCGTACCGCCTGGGTGCGCGTCGATGGCGTGGAAGTCGAAAGCCCCATTGAACAGGTGGTAGTGGGTACCGAAGTTGTTGTCGGTGCCGGTGAGGCTATTCCGGTAGACGGCATCGTGGTTGAGGGTCGGGCAACCGTCGATCAGCAGGCACTGACCGGTGAATCAGAGTACATACTACGTGAGCCAGGCGACCCGGTGCTGGCGACAACCATGGTTCGAACCGGACGCGTGGCCATCCGTGCTGAGCGTACCGGCCCCGCCACTACTGCCGGGCAGCTTGGTGAAATGCTGGAGCGAACCTCAGCAGATAAACTGGATACACAACTGCGCGGCGAACGCCTCGGGGATGCCTCAGTACTACCGACGATAGGAATAAGCGGTATTGCTCTCGTTACCATCGGCCCGGTAGCCGCCCTTGCCAGCCTGGTAGCGACCTATGGCTGGTCACTGCGGCTACTGACACCGCTCAGCCTGTACAGCTTCCTGACACTATGCTCACAACGCGGCATTTTGATCAAGGACGGTCGTGAGTTAGAAGGTCTGGCGCAGGTTGACACCATAGTATTCGACAAGACCGGCACCTTGACACTGGATCGCCTGCATGTCTCGGATATCCACTGCTTCGGGACAATATCTGCCGCCGAGGTGCTGCGCTACGCAGCATCAGCCGAGCAACGCCAAAGCCATCCGATCGCACGGGCGATTCTGGAAGAGGCAGAGACCAGAGAGATTGAGACCGGCGCGCTCGACAACCTTCATTATGAACTCGGCCAGGGCATTGTAGGCACCCTTGATGGCGTCCCGATACGCGTCGGCAACGAGCGCTTCATGCACGATGGTGGTATCGAGATTCCTGCTGCGGCACATGCATGCCAGCACGCCAGTCAGGAGGGCGGCGGCGGATTGGTGATGGTAGCTTTAGGTAAGCAGCTCGTTGGCGGCATCGAATGGCGATCCACACTGCGCCCCGAAACCGCCTCAGTCGTGGCAAAGTTGCGGCGGCGCGGGCTCAGAGTGATGATCATCTCCGGTGACCGTGAAGCACCGACCCGGGCGCTCGCTCAAGAGCTTGGTGTCGACGGTTACCATGCCGAAGTTCTGCCTGCTGACAAATCCGGACTCATTGAAGCGATGCAGGCGGATGGGCACTCGGTCTGCTTCGTCGGGGACGGCATCAATGACACTCTCGCGCTACGGGCATCCACTGCGTCAATTTCCCTCTCCGGGGCCACCTCGGCGGCGGTCGATACAGCACAGATCATTCTGATGGACGGGAGCCTGCAGCAACTCGATGGGCTGTTCGATATTGCAGCTCGCTTTGACGCGAATATGTCACGTAACTTTGCCACCTCCGTCATCCCCAGCGCCATCTGCACCTTTGGTGCTTTCTTCCTGCATATGGGTTTTGTGTCCGCAGTCTCTGTCCAGACTACTGGTATTGTCGTTGGTGTACGCAGCGCACTCAGTGCCCGCCGCACACAGCCAGCACCCGACACCGAACCAAACAATCCGCCCTTAATGCCCCCCCCTACACAAGTAAACAGGAGTAACTCCAATGAATGACTCAACCACTTCCAAATCAGCAGACATCCGGGCCAACCTCGGGCATCCGGTGGTCGATGCCGACGGCCATTGGATTGAACCGATCCCGTTATTCCTCGATTATCTCCGCGAAGTCGGTGGCACCGACATGCGTGATCAGGTAATTCGTGATGCAAAACAGAATATCTGGTATGACCTGAGTCCGGAAGAGCGGCTCGCACGCCGGATGCCCCGGCCCTGGTGGTGGGGTGAAACCACTCACACAATGGATCGCGCCACTTCCATGATTCCGGGGCTGCTGCACCATCGTCTGGACGAATTTGGTGTTGACTTCAGCATTATTTACTCAACCCTCGGCTTCGACTTTATCGCCCACCCTGACGCCGAAATACGTCAGGCAGCCTGTCGGGCATTAAATAATCTGAACCGTGATGCTTTCGATGCTTATAAAACGCGGCTGACACCAGCAGCAGTAATCCCACTTGTCACACCGGATGAGGCAATCGCCGAACTCGACTACGCCGTAGGCGAGCTTGGTTTCAAGGTTGCTATGATCAACAACCACATACGCCGCCCTATCCCCGCCCATGTGGAAGCAGGCGTTGACCCGGCCCGTGCCGAGCACTACATCGACAATCTGTTGCTGGAGAGCGAGTACGACTACGACCCGCTATGGGCCAAGTTTGTTGAACATCGTATTGCGGTCACCACCCATGCCGACAGTATTGGCTGGAGCGACCGGCGCTCGGGCAATTTCATCTACAATCACGTCGGCCATTTCGCCGCCGCATCCCACGCTTTCACTAAAGGACTGGTCTTAAGTGGTGTGCTGCACCGCTTCCCAACACTGAAGTTTGCGATGCTTGAGGGTGGTGTTGGCTGGGCTTGTACTTTGCTTATTGATCTGATTGAGCATTGGGAAAAGCGGACACCTGAGGCACTGATGCAGAATACCCTGCCGACGAATCTCGACATGGAGAAGCTGGCTGAGCTGATGAAGCAGTATGGTGGTAAGCGCTACGAAGATAAGCTCGAAGAGCTGCTTAGCTGTACCAGCATGGCCGCGCCTTTCTTATCACCAGCAGAAGCCGCTCAACGTGATATTGATCAGGGCAACCTTGATGACTTTGTGGCTAACCCTATTAAGTCTGAAGATGAGTTACGTTCCCAATTCTCGAATCAACTATTTTTCGGCTGCGAATCCGATGACCTCAGTACTGTTTGGGCCTTCGACAAGCACGACAACCATCGCCTGAAGGCTTTGTTCAGCTCAGATTTCGGTCACTTTGACGTAGTGCATATGAACCGGGTACTGGAAGAAGCTCACGAACTCGTGGAACACGAGATGCTCAGCTCAACAGAGTTCGAAGAATTTGTCTTCGGCAACACCGTTGATCTGCACACCGCGATGAACCCGGACTTTTTCGTTGGCACTGTGGTAGAAGATGCCGTGAATGCGTGGAAGGCGCGCAAAGCATGAGCCTGGAGTCGAGGCTCGAAATCCTGGAGCAAATCGCCCGCTATTCTCATACCTTAGATGGCGGCGACGTAGATGCCTTCGCGGCAATCTTCAGTGAGGATGGCGTGTTCGAGGTTTATGCCACAGGTGCTGTGGAACCCGAGCTTCGCCTGGTTGACCGGGCGGGCATCCGGGCCTGGGTCGGCGACTGGTGCCGTAGTCTGAAGCCGGGCCAGCGCTCACGCCACCATCAGAGCGGAACACTCTTTCATGCCCTCACGGACGAGAGCGCTGAGACCTCCACCATGCTGTTGTCAACGGTACAACCTGCCGATGAACCGCAACCGCGAGTCAAAATGACCGGTGTCTATAACGACCGCTGGCAACGGACTGCCGAAGGCTGGTTGCTGGTCTATCGTGCCCTGGTGCATGACCGCAGTACCCCACTTGATGATTGACGCGCTGCGTTGATTGATTAAGTGGGGTACTACGGCCTGTTTCTGTTACCTCACGCTGTTAAGGGTCAGTGTTTAGCACTGGCCCTCTATACCGGAGATCAATACCATGTCGAATGTTGCTAAACCGACAGCGAACGCTGCTCAACCAATTACCAACCTGAAGGGGCGTGTCGTCGTAGTTACCGGAGCGAGCAAGGGCATTGGTCGTGCCATCGCCCTGCGCCTCGCCCAAGAAGGCTGCGCTTTAGTGCTCGTTGCCCGTAGCGAGCGCCTGCTGCAAACGCTCGTGGATGAAATCGGTGTGCAAGCACCACATGCCCCGCCCGCACGAATAGAAGTGGCCGACCTGAGCGATCCGGCGAGCTGCGACACGCTGATCCCCGCTATTGAAAAAGCCTGCGGACATATCGATGTGCTGATAAACAACGCCGGGATCACGGGGCGCATCTGCCCTTTGCACGAGTCCACGACTGAGGACATTCGCCGAACTATCGATCTTAACCTTACCAGCCCGGCCATTCTCACCGCCCGGACGCTGCCGGGTATGATTGCGCGCCAACACGGCACAATCCTGAACATCAACTCAATCGTGGCGAAGACGAGCTACCCGAACTGGGGGCCATATTGCGCGAGCAAACATGGTATGCACGCCATCGCCGAGAGCGTCACAGAGGAGCAACGCGGCAATGGCATTCGGGTCTTCGGCTTGTATCTCGGTGCCGTCGACACTCCCATCTGGGACGGTGTTGCAGACAGCACCGGGCGCAGTGCGATGCTGACCCCGGAGGAGGTGGCCGATGCCACCGCCTTCATGCTATTGCAACCTGAGAGTGTGTTCATTCCGGAACTCGTGCTCCGATCTATGGCATTTGGGCTATAGCCGTCAATGTTTCAGAAATTCTCTCTCATCGCCCGCTACCCCATTCCAGTTGCGGCCACTATCGTCTGGACGATCTGGCTGACCCTAATGGTCGCTGGCGACCACTGGCACCTGTTTGCGGATCGTTGGTTCATGTCCGTAACTATGGTCTTTGGCTCCTTCATCGCGGGTGCCACCAGTGAGGGCGGCGGTGCCGTCGCGTTTCCGGTAATGACGCTGCTGTTCGAGATCCCGCCGCCGGTGGCACGGGATTTCTCGCTGTTGATCCAGGCGGTGGGCATGACCGCTGCCTCCTTTACGATTATCGCCCTGCGGATTCCGGTGGAGTGGCGCGCTGTGTGCATGGCAGGAATTGGCGGTGCCTTTGGCGTAGTGCTGGGACTGGATATCATCTCACCGCTGCTGACGCCTGCCTACACAAAGCTTTTCTTTGTCAGCGTGTGGCTCAGCTTTGCCGGTGCGCTGTACTGGATTAATTGCAATCGAACCTACGAACCTCAGTCTCGCATCGCAAATTTTGGTGCTCGCTCAGCAGCCCTGTTATTTACTGGCGGCTTTCTTGGCGGAATCGTCAGTGGCATTACCGGCAGCGGCCTGGATATTATCACCTTCGCCTTTTTGGTGCTCACCTTCCGGGTCAACGAGAAGATCGCCACTCCCACATCGGTCGTACTGATGGCAACCAATTCCATCGTCGCCGTATTCTGGCGCGAGGGAATAACTACCGGTATGGCACCGGCGGCCTGGGAATTCTGGTATGTATGTGTGCCGGTAGTAGTAATTGGCGCGCCAGTGGGTGCCTGGTTCATTCGCAACCGCTCGCGACAGTTTGTCGTCGGCTTTCTGTACCTGAGCATTATTTGCCAATACGTCCTGGCACTGGCATTGATTCCGGAAAAGCCCTTCCAACTCAGTCATGGTCTCTGGGCCTTCACGATTGCCACCGTTGCCACAGGCTTCGCGGTCTTCCACCACATGGCACGCCTTGGCGGGGGTACTACCTGTGATATGCTTGCCACTACGGCATTGGATCGACATCAGAGGCAGGATGCCTATGATGAATTACGCATCGACCAGCCCCAAATAGCCCATAAGGACAAATACTAATGCACTTGCATCTCGACCCGGTTGGTGGTCTTTCAGGGGATATGTTTATCGCTGCCCTACTGGATGCACAACCCGAACTGGAACAACAGCTCCCGCACTGCCTGCGGGCCATTGGCCTTGAGCATAAAGTCAGCGTCAGCCGCTCTGATCACAATAATGGCATTCTGACCGGCTCCCGTGTACAGGTGACAGAACTGAGTGAATCCACTCAGGAACAGGACGGTCATGCTCACACGCATAGCCATACCCACCAGCACCATCATTTTAGCGACATCCGTAAATTACTGCTGAACTCGGCCCTGACAGAACCAGTGCAACAGCGTGCGATCGATATATTCACCCGGCTGGCGCAGGCCGAAGCACAGGTACACGGCATGCTGGTTGAGGATGTGGCTTTTCATGAAGTCGGCGCACTCGACTCTATTGCAGACATAACCCTGGCAGCTTATCTAATTGAGGCGCTGGGTAATCCAAGTTTCTCAGTCAGCACTATTCCAATGGGTTCCGGGCGGATTAACTGCCAGCACGGTACATTGCCTGTGCCCGCTCCGGCGACTCTATTGCTGTTAAGGGGTTTACCTTTGTTCGATGATGGTATCCCCGGTGAGCGGGTAACCCCCACCGGTGCTGCCATCCTAAATCACCTGCAACCCGCTGTTGGTGGCCCCGTAACCGGTATGACATTAACAGGGTCAGGCGTTGGCTTCGGTACTGCCACCCTACCCGGCCTTCCCAACATTTTGCGGGCCATGCTCTTTACGCTGCTGCCACAGTCACAGCATGACGAAATCAGCGTATTCGAGTTTGAAGTTGATGACCAGACCCCGGAAGACCTTGCAGTAGGTCTGCAATATCTGCGTGAACTCCCCGCTGTGCTGGATGTATTGGCAACCGCAGTGACCACCAAAAAAAATCGCCTGGCACAGAGTATTCGTATACTCGGTCAACCCGCTCAGGAGCAAAATATTATCAATGCCTGTTATGAGCAAACCACGACACTGGGTGTGCGTCACTACCGCTGCGCCCGCAGTATTTTACCGCGCCGGGAAGTCCAGTTTGACGATGGGACACGTATCAAAATTGCACAACGCCCGTCCGGTTACACCGCCAAAGTAGATATGGATGACCTGGCAAAACTACAGCAGCAACACGCCCCAAGGACAGCACAAGCACATGAACTGGCAAACACCGCATTGCAAAAACATATCAGGGAGCAAAAGTCATGAATCAGCAGGCACTGCGCGATATTTTACAGCAAACCGGCGCGGCTGCGATTGCCGTCAGCGGCGGTATTGATAGCCTGACCCTGGCCTGTATCGCGGTAGAAACCTGCCCGGATACGCAGGTGTTCCATGCTTTATCACCTGCTGTTCCTGAAGCAGCGACGGAACGGGTTCGCCGATTTGCACAGGAACGAAACTGGCCACTTCACATTATTGATGCCGGTGAGTTTACTGATCCCGACTACCTGAATAATCCGGTGAACCGCTGCTTTTACTGCAAAAGCAACCTCTACGCCCAGATCGCCCGCAACAGTGACTTACCCATTTTTTCTGGCACCAATCTGGATGACCTGGATGATTACCGCCCCGGCCTGATTGCCGCCCGCGAACAGCAGGTACGCCACCCTTACGTGGAAGCGCAGATGAGTAAGGCGGATATTCGGGTTGCGGCGCGTGAACTGGGCCTGGGTGAAATTGCAGAACTGAGTGCCGCACCCTGCCTGTCCAGCCGGGTTACCACCGGCATCAAAATAGTCGCTAAGGAATTACACCTGATCGACCGGGTTGAGGCCACGCTGCGTAATGCCCTGGGCGATATACCGATCCGTTGTCGTCGTATACCTGAAGGCTACCAGATCCAGATTGATACAGAGACACTGCAACAGATGGACGAAGAGCAATACCAGGCATTGCAGGCAAAAATTCACCCACTACTACAAAGTGAGTCACAACTATTGCCGGAAATAGAACCCTATACACGCGGCAGTGCTTTTGTACATGACAAGGTAGCAGCACATGAAGCAACACATGAGGAGACGATATGAGCAAATCGCCTGCTATTTCTCACGCCATTATCCTTGACTACGAACGCGAGCAACGCATTGGCTTTGATGAAGCCGTCCTCTGCGCTCAAAAAACACCTGAACAAATCGCTGCCATTATTCACATGAACGCTGAAGCTGGGAAAAACCGCTTGTTTACCCGGCTAGATCCGGAAAAATTTAGTCGCCTGGCCCCGGAATTACAGGAACAACTGGACTATAACGCTGAAGCCCGTACCGCTATTGCAGGTTCCCCGCTACAAACACATACACCACCCAATATCGCCATTGTATCGGCGGGTTCCTCTGATGCCCCCATTGTCGCTGAAGCCGCTGAAACCCTGCGCTATTATGGCCAGCCATGTACCGTGATTAGTGATGTTGGGGTGGCTGGTATCTGGCGGTTGCTGGAACGGATCGACGAAATCGCGCAATACCCGATAGTCATTGCGGTGGCGGGGATGGATGCTGCCTTGCCGACTGTGCTGGGCGGGTTGGTACCATCGGCCATTATTGGTGTGCCAACGTCTACCGGTTATGGCGCAGCTGATCAGGGTAAGACAGCGTTATCGGCGATGCTGGTGAGCTGTACGCAGGGATTGACTGTGGTGAATATTGATAATGGCTTTGGTGCGGCTTGTGCTGCGCTGCGAATGATGAGAATAGCAGGCAAGTTATAGCATTAGCGAAAAAAGTCCGCAAAAAAATCATTGCCTGTAACCATCCATGAATGACTTAATATGCAACCTTCAATTGACTCTCTTCCAAGCTCTTCTTTTTCAACATATAAAGATGCGCCGTTCCCCAGCAACTGGCAGCGCTGGGCTGGCACAGCAAAATCTCGAAATGCTGCTGCAGCAAATCAATGAATACAGTGCGTGTCGGATAACAATGCTTTCTGTCGCGCAGCAATGAACGCACCTCCGTCATTTCCTCTATCGTCAAATGTTCCGAGACAACCGACTCATAAAACTCACGCCGGGTTACTACAGGGAAATAGGTATTGCGCAACGACTCAATAAGATCGTGCAGATAAGTCAGGAATGAATGATCACACCTTACGGTTGGATAATTTTCAATTGCCTGTCGGAGGGAGTTTAGCGTTAACTGTTTATTCGCGGTTTTTGCACGCAACACAACGCGACCACCACTCTTTAACAAGCGATGCGTCTTACTGATCAAAGTTTGAACATCTTCCCACGTCAACATGTCAAGAGAACTGCCTCCCAGCAGAAGATCGTAGCGCTGACCTTCTGCCACCTCCAACCAATCGGGATTAAGAAATGTCTCATCACCTTCCGGCACTATCAGTCCGGGCATCGCTTCCCAGAACACGGCGTCCATATTGCACCTGATCAACCTCAAACCTTGTCGTAACACCATGTCCCGCAGCTCAGACGTCGAATCCAACAATAAAACTGTCGCACCTGAAGGCAGATTGGCAGCCAATAGTGCTTGCTGATAAAAAGCAATATCATCGGGGGGGGGAATTACCGCCGCCGAAATAGCAGACCAGTTTTCCAGTATGCATCTGATGTGTTTCGCGTGTATTTGTTCTGCCAAAACCATTCACCCACAGGCCGTCCAAATACTCCGGGGTTCATACAGGACGGATAAGCACACCCACAGAATCCGGGCTTCATTGCCATATAACTTTTTAACGGATGATTAATCATATAAGACGGCTTGCCAACACTGCTACCTGAATTGACAAAACTTAACATTAGCCTGTCATCTCCTGGACTATGATTGCGCATGGCAAATACACAATCGTATTAAGTGCTGCACCACTACCACATTGACTACCGGGTGTTTTGAAAATATGCGCAATTTAATTGTTCTGGGCTGTGGGCGCAGTGGTACCAGCATGGTCGCAGGCACCCTTTCTACAGCTGGCTATTGGACAGATGATTCGTGGCATCCGGATCAACACAACCCCAAAGGATATTTTGAGTCGCTTGCAGTCCACCAGATCAACGAAGCGATCTTATCACCCATCATCGATTCACTTTTTCAAGCACTGTCAGCAACTCTACCAACACCCATGAAAAAAATGCACCTGATGAGCAAAGTTGGCTGGGAATACTTGAGCTGAAAAAGCAGCCAAGCCTGGATCTTTGGAAACCCTATTTAAAAAATACAAAATTCATCTGTGTTTTCAGGCATCCGGCCTCAACCATCAGCAGCATCGTCCGCTATGCCAGTCAACGTAGCTATCTGGACTTTTTAGGGCTTGATAAGCATTACGCTCAAAAGCTATAGCAGTGTATCTATTCGCATATTTTAGAAAAACAATGCCTGACCGGAGACTGGTTGTTTGTGCATTATGACCAGCTGTTCAGCCCTGAACACCTGCAACGGTTTGACACATTTTCACAGGCAAAACCTGATACCTCGTTTCCTGCGCAGCAACTAAAAAAACCGATACCAACGCTTGAGTTGGATAAACAGACGCTGGATATTTACGAAGTGCTTTGCAGCCGGGCCGGATACGGATGCTAATTAGCTATAAATTATTGATGCTGCTTGCTTCCGGGGACATTGCGCAATCCGTTTACCAGGGCTATGCAAAAATCAGAAAAAAAATCGATAAAGCCTGCTGCTGTTGCCCGCAGAACTCAACAACTACCAGCTAAAGCAGGTAGGTTAGAATAATGGACTAAAGTCTGGATGCGGGTGACAACACCCGTCTAATCCTCCGTTCTAAAGTTATCATTACTGTTAGGCTCAAAGTGGTGTTCCAAGTAATTTTTGATCATCTCCTCCGTGAGATCACCTGAGGTCACACAAAAATAACCACGTGCCCCAAAATGCCTGCCCCAATAGCGCTTTTTTAAGTCAGGAAAGCTCTCGAATAGCTTATTCGAACTACGACCTTTTATGCTGCGCATGATTTCACTGGGCGCTAACGTTGGTGGAGCTGATAACTATTATGGACCCAAGCAACGGGCTCTGCTTCTCAGCCTTGCATGATAAGGCTTATGACCGTGGGTTGATTACTGTCACACCTGATTTCCTGGTTCGCGTATCAAGTCAATTACAGGAATGTTCAGATAGCCCTCTGGCACAAGATTACTTGCTTGGACTGGAAGGAGTTAAAATTCAACTGCCTAAAAAATTCATCCGACGCGAGAATTTTTAGAAATTCATGCCACTAAGATTTTTTTTTGCAGTGATCACCAATCAATAAGGACGCGCAATATTCTGAAAGATCAACACAGATGTAGCACTAAAAACACTCCCTATCCGATTGCCCCTGTGATGGCCGTGCTTCCATAAAATCATCGCTGACATAAAGAAACCATCACAGACACCACTTTTCGGGAACAAAAGCTGCTCTTTGACCAAAGGAATTATCAAGTTAGTTAACTTATCCATCCTGAGCACAAACAGGCACCAACGCCACCACAGACGCCCCCCCAACCCAAAAAACATCACCCGAAGCAGACACCCCGGCTTCACTATCACAAGACGCCGTACTAAGCCCGCACACCCAGCCAAATCCCTCCGGTGCAACAGGCAACACAACGCCCACCCCCTCCTCATCGCGGTTAAAAATCAGCACCACCACCTCAGCATCATCAGCCGACGCAGATACCTCAGCCGAACCACGCACCGTCAGGCAAAACCGCGATACATCAGGGTCATCCCAGTTCACTTCATTCTGCTCAAAATCAGTCCATTTAACATCCGGATCACCTGATTCACGTAGCTTGCCATGCAAGAAACGGGGTTGACTCAGACAAGGATGCGCCTTTCTGAAGCGGCTTAATTCACCGACAAATGCCGATAAGTCTACATCCATACTCTCCCAGTCTAACCAGCCAATCGGGCTATCCTGACAATACGCATTATTATTACCCTGCTGCGAGTTAGCGATCTCATCACCCGCCAATAACATCGGTGTGCCCTGCGATAAAAACAGCGTGGCCAGCATATTGCGTTGCCG
>CALHAO010000226.1 GCA_937931765.1 uncultured Thiotrichaceae bacterium | reverse complement strand
AGAGCCAATGGCAGGATTAGCATCAGCCAGGCGGGCAGAATTTGTCGCCACAGCTGTTGCACCAGCCGGAAACCCATGTCGACGGCTTCCCATTCGGAACGCTGCCTGACCTGAATAATAATATTATCCGGATTCATGCTACCGGACTCCGCCCGACACGAGTGAAGTAGGTGATAACTAATGTCCAGAGTACGATGCCGGTGGCATATTTAACTGCTACCGGAATAATGGCCAGCGATGACCAGAAAGCCTCGACAAAAGCCGCCATAATAAACAAGGTGGCGGAGCCGTAAATAATACGGATGGCGATTTTACTATTATCCAGTAAGGCCAGCCGTCGGGATTTTCGTCCAGGCATTAATAAAGCCTGAGCTAGCTTGAAACCGGCAGCACCGGACAAAGCAATAGCAGTCAACTCAAAAGCACTGTGTCCGGCGACAAAACCCCAGAAGGTTTCGATATAACCAATTTGAGTCAAGTGTCCGGCAGCCGCGCCAATCACCAGCCCGTTGTATAACAGGAAGAACACACTGCCCAGTCCGTATAACAAACCACCGGCAAATACCTGAAAACCGATGCCGGTATTATTGCGGATATAAAAGCCGAACATCATCACGTCGCTGTCAGCTTCACGGATGCGTCCCAGCCTTGAGTGTTGTTCCGGGTCGTACATATCTTCCATCTGCGCGGCCTGCTCGCCTGACAAAATGCTGTAGGCCAGTTCCGGTTCAATCTGAATGGCGATAATCATGGCAAAAAAGCTACCGAAGAACAGAAAGCTGGCCAGTGCCACTGCTTTCCATTCCTGGCGGATCAGGCGTGGGAAATCACGCAGGAAAAAATCCACGACACGGTGCCAGAAATGCATGCGCGTGGCATAAAGCTGATGATGGCCGCGAATAACCAGCTGGTTCAGACGGTCAATTAATAGCGGGCTATACATACGGGATTGTGCCAGCGCTAAGTGATGACAGAGTTGGCGGTAAGCGGATGGGAAGTCTATTTCATCGGCTATTTCTCTGCTTGCTTCAGTATCTTGCTCATCTGATGCTGCTGATTTTTGTTGTTTGGCGGCTAACTTCGCTTGTTTCCTGTGTTCTTTGGCTGAGATGCGCTGCCTGTCCATCCAGGCTTCAATCAGTTGCCAGGTGCGTTCATTTTGTTCGACAAATTGGGATTGTTTCATGTTCTTTGACCTGCCAGCCAACTGGCGATACCCCGGATATAGCCCGCCGGATTCTGTTGATTATCAACCAATGGGCCGCTCAACGTGGCGAGTTCCTGTTGGCGTTCTTCGGTCAGAGTTTTCTGGCGTTGTGCGAAGAGGATAATGGACTGTTGTTCTGCTAACGTGAGTGTGGCATCAGGATGTTGTGCAGGATCATCGAAGTCATGTGCCAGCCCGTTGTGTTGTTGTTTGTGCAAAACCACGGTGTTCGCCGCCAGATCACCCAGGCGTTGAAAACGGCGGGTCATTAAGGTGCTGAATAAACCAAAGCCGTACAAAAAGGGCAGGAAATCAACGACCCGCAGCAGGTTGCGTACCACCGATGAGGCAGCGGTAACCGGACTGGCATCCAGTTGTGCCACGTATATTTGTAATAACTTTTTCCCTGGTGTCTGGCCTTCATGGCGCAATTCAAACCAAACCGGGTAAAACCATTCGAGCAGGAAAACAAAAATCATCGCCAAGCCAATGCCCATTTTGCCCATAAAAGCCAGTCCGGCAAAAAGAAACAGGCTGACAGCTGCACGAATGGCCAGATCAACCAGCCAGGCAAGCGTGCGTGGCACCGGCCCAGCAGGCGAAAGTTCCAGCGCTATACCTTCAGGGGTGTTAACTGTGTAAGTAGTATCGAGACGCATAGGGGAGATAGCCGTTTTCCTGTCGGGTCTTATGCTTATTAATTCTTCGAGCAAAGCATGAATTGCACCTGCAGTATTGTCAACTGATAAACGATGAAATAAAGCGTTGGTCATGTTGTCCGTTTGTAGCAGTATAGCTACCTTGAGGCAGCTTACCGGCATAATTTTACCGGTGGCTTATGTTACCAATCACCAGTGGAAGCACTATTAAAATAATAAGATTGTATGACTGGTCGTTTTTTGGCAGGCTATGCACTAAATTATTTTAATATAAAACCACTTCAAAATTTAACTTGTCCTGAGTACCTAAATGTTTATTTACGAAAAATCTGAGCAAACCACACCGATTCGTCTGGTCACTGAAAATAATGTGGCTGAAGTGAGTGCCTCACTCTCCGAGTTTGCCCGGAATTGGCTGAGCACGAATCAATTTCGTGGCAGAGCAGGTGAGTTTTGTATCATACCAGGCGCGGATGGTTCGCCTGAGCGGGTGATGGCCGGATTTGATCGGCATGATATGTTGTGGGCTGTGGCTGATTTGCCTAGCCAGTTGCCCGCTGGTGAGTACGTGCTGGAAGCTAATCTCACTGAAGATGATTTGGTCGAGGTTTCGATTGGCTGGGGTCTGGGACAATACCGATTTGATCAGTTCCGTCAGCATAATAATGCTGAAGCCCCTGCGTTGTATGTTGCCTTTGATCAGGTCCGAATTCATTCGATTGTGGATTCCATTGCTTTAGTGCGCAATCTGATTAACACCCCGGCAAATCACATGATGCCTCAGGATCTGGAGCTGGTGATGAAGCACATGGCTGACCGCTATGGTGCTGATCTTAATGTAGTAAAAGGTGCTGACCTACTGACAGAGAATTTTCCGGCGATTCATGCAGTGGGTCGCGCCAGTGCGCATGCGCCGCGTTTGCTGGAACTAAACTGGGGTGATGAGGACGACCCGCTGGTGACCTTGGTCGGCAAGGGCGTGTGTTTTGATACTGGTGGTCTGGATATGAAATCGTCAGCCGGTATGCGCATTATGAAGAAAGACATGGGTGGCGCTGCACATGTACTGGGTCTGGCGAATATGGTGATGCAGATGGATTTGCCGATCAGTTTACAGGTGCTGATTCCGGCGGTTGATAATGCGATTAGTGGTGACTCGTATCGTCCGGGTGATGTGCTGAATACCCGCCTGGGTAAAACGGTTGAAGTGGATAATACCGATGCGGAAGGTCGCTTGGTGCTGTGTGATGCGCTGGCTTATGCTGGTGAATTTGATCCGGATGTGATTCTTGATTTTGCCACGCTGACCGGTGCTGCACGAGTGGCGCTGGGCACTGAAGTGCCTGTGTTCTTCTGTAATAACCGCAGCCTGATGCAAAAGCTTCAGGTGGCTTCTACCACCAGTAATGAGCTGGTGTGGAATTTACCATTGCACAAACCTTATTTTGAAAAACTCAAAAGTAATGTCGCTGACATGATGAACAGTGGTGATGCCTATGGTGGTGCGATTACGGCGGCGTTGTTCCTTGATCAGTTTGTCAGCGAAGACATTCCGTGGGCGCATTTTGATGTCATGGCCTGGAATTTGCGTAGTCGTCCGGGGCGGCCTATTGGTGGCGAAGCGATGGGCTTACTGGCGGTTCTGGAATATCTGGAAGAGAACTTTACGGATAGCGAGTAATTAATATTGACCAATTGCCCATTTTTATTTGAGCAATTCGGTATTCCTTGATCTGAGTGCTTTTACGGCCTCCTTAGTGATAATATGATTAAGCATTCTTATTACTAAGGAGAGTCGTGGTGGAGCAGGACAATAACGGTGTTTCATTATTAACGCTCCGCCTGCATGATTTGGCCCGGCCTGTCTTACAGGTGAGTAGTGTGACTTCCATCCGCGAAACTGCCGAAGCGATGACAACGGCAAACAACAATGCCGCGCTGATTGTTGATGACGGCAAGTTATCAGGCATTGTCACTGACCAGAATTTCCGCGTGCGCGTAGTGGCTGCCGGGCGTGATTCCGGCGATCCGATTGCCAGCATTATGACCCACGAGCCACTAACTTTGCCTCCCACTGCTGCTGCCTCCGAAGCATTTCTATTGATGGCCAGTCGCAATATCCGTCATATCCCGATAGTTGATGCGCATACTCAAGCCATTCACGGCGTGGCGGGCGCTACCGATTTATTACGTAGCCAGAGCCATAATGCGGTTTACCTGATCGGTGATATTTATCTGGCAAAAGATGTGCCGACCATACAGCGCCTCAGTCAACATATACCGCAGGCACTGGTGAATATGGTGCGCAGCGAGCTGACCGCTTACCATGTTGCCCATGCGCTCAGCTCTATCGGCCATGCGATTACCCGACGTTTATTACAGCTGGCTGAGCAACAATTTGGTGAGCCGCCGGTGGCTTATGCTTTTCTGGTGGCGGGTTCGATGGCACGGTCTGAGCAAACCGCTTACTCGGATCAGGACAATGGCCTGCTGCTGGCTGATGATTACGATGAGGCACTGCACGGCGATTATTTCGTGCAACTGGCACAGTTTGTCAGCGATGGTCTGGATGCCTGCGATTACCGTTATTGCTCCGGTAATATTATGGCGACTAATCCACAATGGCTGCAGCCACTGGCGGTCTGGCGCAAGTACTTTTCTGACTGGATTGATAGTCCATCGCCGCAAGCCTTGCTGAATGCCAGCATCTTTTTTGACCTGCGCTCTTTGTATGGCGATGAGGCGCTGTTCACGCAGCTGCAGCAGGGTATTTTGCAACAGACTCGTAGCAATCGTTTGTTTCAGTCTTACCTGGCTGCTAATGCGCTGAGTTTCCGCCCGCCCCTGGGGTTTTTCAAAGGCTTTGTGCTGGAAGAAGG
>CALHAO010000225.1 GCA_937931765.1 uncultured Thiotrichaceae bacterium | reverse complement strand
TGTAAAGAAATCACTTCCAGCTGATTGCTCTCCACAAACCAGCTGATATAACCAGCTAGCTCCTTGCCCAGTGCGTCAAAATTAACGTAGATACTGCTACCGTGCTTATCGCATTGTCTGGGGTGTAAATCAGCTGAGTAGCGCATAATCCGCTTCATCGGATCGAAGGTAGCGCCTGCTTCACAGACTCGCTCAGCCCAATTGGACGGGCGAAATTTTTGGCCATCTACGTAGCCGGAGATAATACATTTACCGTGTTTCATCATGAGGTCAGTCTTTAGTTGTCGTTTTTATCTTTTAGCTAGCGCACAACTTGCCGCAGCGCCAAATGTCCAGCCACACATTACGGCGACCAGCTCTCTACAAACTCGCTGCATAACAGCGAGGCGAATCCTAACAAGGATGATCCCACAGGTGTGATACGGCATAACCAAATAAATAACCTGTAATGATCAGGCCTGGCCATTCATCGTTGACTTTATTTCTGCAAGCCTGTATCAATGTATCTAATACCCAATAATTAATAAAAATCATAATGAATTTTGCCAACGATCGACCGACGCAATTCAAGCTATTGAGTGCCTCTGGAAACAAGCTGCTTGTCCTCACGACCGCCCTGCTCTGTGCGTTTCAGGCCGCGCAGAGTGTGTATGCAGCTCCACCAGAAATCATCAGCCACGAAGGCAACACAGAAGTCATTATTGCCTCGCCGGAAAACCAACAAACCGTCACTACGATCAATGGCATTGATATGAATGGCGGTGCACTCAACTATTCGATAAGCGGTGGCACCGACCAACAACGGTTTATTATTGAGCCGACCGGTGGCACGCTGAGCTTCAAAGTAGCGCCGGATTTTGAGAATCCGCTGGATACGGACGGGGATAACCAATACGAAGTTATTGTCAGTGTAAAAAACCCACAAAGTGAAGTCGTATCACAAGCCTTAAGCATCACTATTACTGATGATCGCTTAGTCCGCTTACAGCTGAAGGCCGGGTTACAGGGCGCGTATAATAATAGCGACGACCTGATGCATGACGACCTGATGGCCAATGGCCTGATTCCGCTTAAACAACCCTATCGCAATAAACATTTCGCTTATTATGGTGACGAAACGCTGGCTGATTCGGTGATGAATGCCTCCGGTGAGGATGCGGTGGTGGATTGGGTATTGCTTGAGTTACGTGATCCGGACGAAAGCGGCAGCGTATTGCACACTCAGGCGCTGATCCTACAACGGGACGGTGATATTGTTGATCCTGTTACCGGTTCGGAGACGCTTAATTTTAACCTGGAACAAGGCGGTTATATTGTCGGACTGCGGCACCGCAACCATCTGGGGGTGATGACTGCCGAGCCGTTATTACTCAATGACACCGCCACTTTGGTCGACTTCACCTCAGCACAAACCCTTGTTGCGGGTGAAAACGGGCGAGCTGAAGTGAATGACAGGATGATGCTGTGGGTGGGTGATTTACAATACGATAAACGCATTATTACCCAAGGCCCTGGCAGTGATGCTAACTCGGTGTATGAAGGCATTCTGACTAATAAGAATAACACCGGATACAATGCAAACTTCCAGTTCCGTGGTTATAACCCGCTGGATCTGAATATGGATGGCCGGGTCATTTTCAGCGGCCCTGATAACGATGCGACGCTGTTGTTTGCTAACACCTTCATGCATCCAAAGAATAAAGACTTCAACGCCAACTTTATTATTCAGGGCCATATGGCGGATACACCCGATATTCTCCCCGTGCCCTCTGACAAAGAAGCATCGCGTTTCCTGACGCAGGCGACATTCGGCCCGACCATAGAGAGTATCGCTGAGTTAAATGAGCTGAGTAGTTATGAGGCCTGGATAGATCAGCAGCAGACACTACCCACCACCCGCCACTATAATGCCCATCTCGCTTTTCTTGAGGCGGCAGAAAAAGACAATACATCCTGGAATGAGTTTCATGGTATCTGGCGGGCGCAGACATTGTATGCCCCGGATCAGCTACGCCAGCGCATGGCTAACGCACTCAGTCAGATCATGGTGGTGTCTATCCGTGGTAGTGGCCTGTCTAATGCCCGAGCCGCTATCGGTAATTACAATGATCTATTGGCCGACCATGCCTTCGGTAACTTCCGCGATCTGCTGGAGGCTGTGACGCTAAACCCCGTAATGGGGCGTTACCTGAATATGCTCAAAAACAGGAAAGCTGACCCGGCACGCAATATCCACCCGGATGAAAATTTTGCCCGCGAAGTCATGCAACTCTTCACCATCGGCCTGCATCAATTGAATCCGGACGGCACGCCTAAGCTGGATGATAACGGCTCCACCATTCCGACCTATACACAGGAAGATATTGAAGGCCTGGCCGCTGTGTTTACCGGCTGGACGTTCGCCGGTGTGGAGAAATTCTGGCAGAACAATAATGACTTTGTATCACCGATGATCGGCTGGCCTGACTATCATCAGAGCGGTGATAAAAAAATCATCGGCGGTCATATTATTAACGCGGCGTCGATGGAGGCAGAACTGGAACAGGCACTGGACGTGCTGTTCAATCACCCGAATGTTGCACCGTTTATCAGCAAACAACTGATACAACGACTCGTCACCAGCAACCCGACTCCGGCTTACGTTGAACGCATCAGCAAGGTATTTGAAGACAATGGTTCAGGTGTGCGGGGCGACCTTGGCGCAGTGGTAAAAGCTCTGTTACTGGATCAGGAGGCACGTTATGGTCATCGAACCTTGCCAAAACGTTTCGGTAAGTTAAAAGAGCCACTAATACGACAAATGGCTTTCTGGCGGGCACTCGGCGGGCAACAAGCCGTCAACTACCGCTTTTCACC
>CALHAO010000224.1 GCA_937931765.1 uncultured Thiotrichaceae bacterium | reverse complement strand
TCGGAGCGCTGGTATTGCCGATGGTTGCACCACTACTGATTTGGATAGGATTGCACCGCCGTTTTATGATTGAATTGGCACCGCAGTTGAACCGTGTATTTGCACATTAGTCCAGAAATTTTCGGGCAGGATAAATACACGTGATTGTTCCTTGCCATTTGAGTGTGCGACGTAACATGCAGGTTCCGAAGGTATAGCGATAAGTGGTTTTGCCTGGTGTTTATCTATGCCTTCCAGTGGTGCCAGCCAATCTTTTTTCTGGAGCTGGCTGTAGCTTATGCCGTGTTCTGCTGAGTCAGGCGGGTAATTGCGCCAACGTCCATGCAGGTTATCCGGGTAAGTGAAGGTGGTTTTTGCTTTAATGTCCGGTGGATAGAATAAGCGACCTTTTACGATGCAGGCGTACTCATCCACAGCATAAGGCACTAACTCCGGAT
The DNA here is from genome assembly GCA_937931765.1 of uncultured Thiotrichaceae bacterium. Classification (GTDB taxonomy): domain Bacteria; phylum Pseudomonadota; class Gammaproteobacteria; order Thiotrichales; family Thiotrichaceae; genus Thiolinea. Next base: position 3,986 of record CALHAO010000224.1, on the reverse strand, counting down.
GCTTGCGGCTGAGTTGTGTTTGATGGTTGCATAAGTGATCGAATTTTTTATCCAGTCGATCCTGTAATCCCGGCCCATGCCAATTGGCCATGTCGTTAAGCCCATCCTTTCCCAGATAAAACTTCACTGCGACTTCTATGTGAATAATTTTTCCGGTACTCAGGTCTCTGACTAAATAGTCGATTTCGCCCAGTGTTCTGTGCTGGTTTCTTAGCGGAAACTGGCTCAATAATAGTTCATAGCTGGACGTTGTTTGCAGCCAGAAAGTGACCAGCGCTTCAAAATAATGACCCAGACGGTGTGATTTGGTTGTCTTTAGCGCTGCCTTTAGTTCAGTCGGGTTTTTGTCCAATTGCGCCAACCGAGGCAGGTAAATTTGATATTCCTGCTCAAGTTTTTCTGCACTCCACCAATTTGTTCCGGCGATGAAGCCACTAATCATGGGCGGGCTTTGGATGACCCAGGCCAGATCCTGTACGCAGCGGTGTTTGAAACGCTCAGTCATTTGCCCAAATCAGGCTTTTTTGCATGGTGTTTCCAGCTTTGCAGATCAATCACTTTTTCACTGCTTGACTGTTGGTTGTGCGAGCTACCCAGTAGCACCGCCGGGTTGCCATCAATAAACTCACTAATCAGGCGCAGTTTCAGGCTATTGGGGTAGAGTGTGCTGACCTGGTCATTTTCCAGGGCATCGGCTTCTTCTTTGGTCAATGAATTGACGAGTAATTCCCAGCGCTGAGTCAATGTTTCCTGTAGCTGATCCCGGTTCTTTTCCAGGCGGGATAAAGCATCTTCCGGTAGTGATTCCAGGTAGGCGTCCAGATTCTCCATCACATTATCATTGTGTACATCATCCAGTGTGTCGATGATGTCCTGCAGCCATTGTTTTTCAGCTTCATGTGCAAAGTGATCACTGGTTTTTGTGGCTTGCCCATTGGCGACCATGTTGTTTTTAGTGCCGTGTTTTTGCCAGAGGATATTGAGTCGCTGGGTGTATTGGTGTAGGTATTGTGACGAGCTTTCTTCCACACTTTCTTTGTCAGTACCAGTTATCTGCTTGTCGTTATTCGTAGTGAAGGATACGGGCGATATGTGTGAGCTACTCAGGCAGGCTTGATATAGCGTACTGACATATTGAAAAGCATCGAAAGTGAATGACACAATGTTTTCGTCGAAGTCATCAGCTTCGGGGCTTAATTCCAGGCTAAGGAAAGGCTCGTAGTGCTCAAAGATAATATCCCAGCTGATTTCGCCGTCATGGTGTTGGACTATTACATTGGATTCGATCTGAAAGTCAGGGTTATCCGGCGAGGTGCTGACTATCAGGTATTCGCCGGGGCTTCTTGCGCTATCGACAAGTGCGCTAAAGTCGATAAACTCCAAAGGCGCATTAAATACCTGTGCGGGGCTTTGGTAGTTATCCTGCACGCTCAGATAAGTGCGGGGGTAACCCCCTTCGAGTACAAACATCATTGAAAGGCTTTGATTCATGGCCGGATTGTACATTCAAATGCTGGTTTCTGCATTGGTAGTAGCTGTAGTGGTGGTAAATGATCTATGCTTTGTTGCGTAACGCTGGGTGCAGTGAATTTTTCATGTCTGTGTATTAGGATTAAGTATGGTTGAGTGGATATTAAATCGTGCTGGCGATGTTTTGCTGGCGTTATTGATTATGGTGATCACGATATGGTGTGTGTTGACTCAGCCTGTTTTGTCTTTCTCCTCCGGTGCTTCGCCAGAGCTGGGCATGGACCCGGAGCTGCTAGGTAGTCGTATACTTGAGATGGCTTCTGTCGCAGAAACGCAGGCGGATCAGCAGTCCCGCTTTGATGCAACGGCGGCGTATTTGTCGGAGAACCTGAGTAATGCGGGTGTTGTGGATGTGACGGATCGTGGTGAAAATCTGCATATTATTCATCTGCAAATGGGTAGCCAGAAAAAGCGTAAGCTATTCATTGGTATGCACTATGTGGTCACGGCGAATCAAATTCCTGAAATTATTCGTACAGCGGTCAGCCTGGTTGAATTGACTAATCTATTGGCTGCGCAGGATCAAATGAGCATGCAGCTGGATCTGACTATTTTCCTGCACAAGGACGATGAACGGAGCCAGCTTTATGAGACCTTGTCCGATGCGAGTGTTTATCATGTTGATCAGTTAACATTGAAGCGTAAAGCTGATGATATTGGTTTGTTATTTACGCCGGGCTTGCGGATTCCTGATGCCGTCTATGCTACTGAGCAATGGCGTTACTTTGATCTTTTGTTGCCTTCAACCCGTGCCGAACTTAGCATATTCGGACGGCTTAGGGATGTCTGGCAATTACGGTATCTGAAAGCAGGCCTGAATACACAAGGCATGCCCTCTGTTAATTCTTTAAACATTCCCGTTAATTTTCCTGGGGCGAGTGATTCTCCGCTGAAGTTTTATTGGGAGCGTGATTTATCGGTCATGTTGGTTAGATCTAATGCACTTAAAATAAAAAACAGTTATGAATCATATTCAAAATTCATATCAGCATTGTTTGGCTTAATCAAAAATGGTGGTTAATTGAGCTAAATTCTACACTTTAACTAATTAATTAAAGTGTAGTTCTCATTGAGTTGGGGCTTTTTCTATTTTTTTCTGGTATAAATCTCTTCAGCCGATCGGGCAATCGCTGCTTTACTGTGCATTTGTACAATAAAGGGGAGGAAAGTCCGGGCTCCATAGGGTAGGACGCCAGGTAACGCCTGGGCAGCGCAAGCTGACGGAAAGTGCCACAGAAAATATACCGCCTGATAGTCTGATTTACTTCAGTGTTCAGGTAAGGGTGAAATGGTGCGGTAAGAGCGCACCGCGCAGTCGGCAACGATTGTGGCAGGGTAAACCCCGTCCGGAGCAAGACCAAATAGGAATGCGCTGGTGTGACCCGCACTGCATTCGGGTAGGTTGCTAAAGATGTGTGGCGACACACTTCGTAGATGAATGATTGTCCTCGACAGAACCCGGCTTACAGATCGGCTATTTTTTTTCCTGCTTTTATTTTGCGCATAAAGCATTAACTTAAAGTAATTTCTCGTTAATGCTGCGTAAATCCTTGATTTTCTATTTCCACACCAAATTCTATGAGAAATTCCCTGCTTATTTATTGCCAAGTTCCTGCTGTTTAAGGGGTTTTTCCCTTATTTTATTGACAGTGTGGGGAAGAGTTTCTATCATTTGGCTATTAGTGGCGAAAAGTGGTGGAAAGTGGTTTATTTTGTCTTTCTGTGGGCCGAGAAGGTGAATCACTCAATATAAAGATGTTTCGTGGCATATCGAATATTTCAATTGATGCAAAAGGCCGCCTTTCTATGCCAGCGAAGTATCGTGAATCCATTGCAGAAAGTGCAGCGGGACAAATTATTATCACTGTTGATCACATGGACAAGTGTTTGTTGGTCTATCCGATGGATCATTGGGAAAAGGTTGAGCGCACTTTAATGAGTCTGCCAAACATGAATCGCCGGGTGCGTAATATGCAACGCTTGATTCTGGGACACGCTGCGGAATTAGAGTTAGATGGGCAGGGACGTATATTACTGCCTGCGCCTTTACGGGATTATGCCGGGTTAGGCAAGAAGGCGGTATTAGTGGGTCAAGCGACAAAATTTGAATTGTGGGATGCAGATGTTTGGGCAGAGGCCCGTGATAGCTGGTTAGAAGAGGCTCAGTCTGATGATGATGAGGCGAATGCACTTCTTGATCAGGTTTCTATGTAATGCAGTCTGAATCGCTATTTGATCATGAAACCGTGTTGCTTAGTGAAGCCGTTTTGGCACTTGATATAAAACCATCTGGTGTGTACGTCGATGGTACCTACGGTCGGGGTGGGCATTCTGAAAGAATTCTGTCTCAATTGGGTGATACAGGTCGCTTGGTAGTGGTTGATAAAGACCCTGAGGCGATTGCGGACGCGCAAGTGAAGTATGCCTCAGATAGCAGAGTAAGTGCCTGGCAGGGT
>CALHAO010000223.1 GCA_937931765.1 uncultured Thiotrichaceae bacterium | reverse complement strand
GATCGACATATTGCCGGTATTCATAGACTTCGGCGACGGTCGGGCGGGTCATAATACCGCGTTGGGCACGTATTGCCCGTTCACCGGCAGTTTGGTAATAGCTGTTAAACAGGAAGTTGAATTGTGGGTGATAGGCTTCATACTCCGGCTGATATTTTTGCAGGATCATCGTTTCAAAGAACCAGGTAACGTGTGCTAAGTGCCAGCGCGGTGGGCTGGCAAACTCGACAGCCTGAGGAATATAATCTTCGATGCATAGAGGTGCACAAAGTTGTTCGGTGTGTTGGCGTACAGCCTGAAACTGTTCTAGTAAAAGGTTCGTCATAAATTATCTCAATCGATAGCTCTTTAATCAGTAGGATTGTTTTTTAGTCATGCGAAAAGTTTGTGGCGAAATACTCTATCAGTTCAATACCTGCTGACCATATTATCCTTAGCGTTTTAGCTAAATTCCAATTGAGCTGTTTTCCGGGTAGTTATCAGACGAATGAGGAGCGCAGCACTGAACAGTGCTATGCTTGGGTGGTCATATTAGTAAGCCACTGACCCCTGATAAAAAATGATAAAATCTAAATTTCTAAAGTTTCCGGATATTCCGAACCTATCTTTTGGTATTGCGATCACTATTTTCTTGTCGATTGTGTTGCTGATTGGTGTAGCTATTTTTGCCATTGTAACTTTTTCTGCAATTCCGGAGACTCCTGATGCCAGCCCGATTGTGGCTGAGCAAAGTTTTGAACATTATGTGTGGTTGGTTAACCGTGGCTTGCAGTTTCTTACCACGGTGACTGGTATCCTGATTGCTGCTTTATTGTTGACCATTGTCTTGTTGGGTGTTCAGATGTTTTTGTGGAGCAAAGATCGTAAGAAGCTGGCAGATTGGCAGAATAGTGGCCTGGTCGTTGAGCGGTTGGAGTTTATGTCCGGGCATCGTCTGAAAATTAACGGTCTGGAGATTGAGTTGAATCGTGCTCAGTACAGCACGTTCAAAGAGCTGATCAATAAACGTATGCAAGGCGAAACTCTTCATCCTAGTGAGTTACCGGGAGATAACGGCACACAGATGATTAAACGTTTACGTGAAGAAATGGGTGGGCGATTGGTTGAGCAGAGCCTGATTAAGAGCCGTAGAGGTAAGGGTTACTGGGCTGAGATTGAGCCGGATAATATAAGAATTCGTAGTGAAGACGATTAAGTTGGGTTTTTAGCAGTGACTCTCCGGAGCAGGATGCTCCGGAAAATCAGGTCTGGGTGTAATTCCTTTAATGCCAGTAATTAATAGAATTAATAAGTTTTTCTGATTTTCTGGTATTTAATCTGCCAGCCATCTTTCTTTAGTGAACTCAATGCATCATTGGCGCATAACTTTCTGGTTTTGCCTTCGCCGGATGCTACGCCTGTTTTAAATTCTGGTTTTTCGACATTGCCATACCATGTGTTTTCCGTTGCGTCTCTTTTAGCTCTGAATTCTACATCACATTCCATTGCATAAGCGGCAGAGCTAAAAAGCATTAGCAGTGTTATCAGCAGGCCGCACATTTTTATTTTCATGATCATATCTCCATAAGTCATTTCGGTAATTCTACCAAGCCATAAACAGCTTAGCATTCAGATGTTTACAAATGGCTCTGATTATTACGTGACAGTGCTGTGTTATTAGATAACAAGCCTTATTTTCAGGTTAATTTATCCACTTAATCAGCACTTTTGGGTGGTGATAATTCAAACAAAAACTATCGATCAGTAAAATTGATACTATATTCTTTAGCGTTATTTGTTGTGCAGTAACAGGCATGGTTTTTAATTTATCATTAAGTAATCGGCTCGTTGTTATGGCATAACAAGCAGGTTTTCTCCCATAGTGATCCCATCAGCAACATCATGTTGATATACGGAATAACCACATATGGAGAGTATTATCATGTTAAAACAGACACTAGTAGTAGGCATCATGAGTCTGAGTTTCATTATCAGTGCACCAGCAATGGCTCACGGTAACCATGATTCTCAAAGAATCAGCCCCGCCAATCATTCTAACTACCATCAACCAGCACGTCATTGTGTGCCAGGTCATCGGATTAACAATCGTCAGGATAGACAGCGCAGCAGAATTCGTCATGGCGTACGAAGCGGTCAATTAGTTCACTGGGAAAAAGCGCAGCTGAAGCAGCAACAGCGCAGAATTAAAAATAAAGAAAACCGGATGCGTAGGGATGGTTGTTTAACCCGTCATGAGTTTAATAAATTAATGAACCGTTTGGATCGCGCCAGCCACAAGATTCGTGCATTGAAGTCTAACAACGTTCGTCGTCACCATGGTAACCATCGCGGTAACCGGAATAACCACTAATTAAGTTAGGTAGGAAACTAAACAAGGATGTTATCACCGGCTATTCATTACTGAATGGCCGGTTTACTATGTGGGCAGTGCTTTTTAACTGAAGGCTGATGTCATTCTGGTAAATCCTGCGATAGTCTTTCTGAAGATGTTTTTTATATCCTCCAGTATCAGATACAAGCTGGGAATCAAAAATAGCGTCAGGAAGGTAGCAAACAAAATCCCGAAGCCAAGTGATACCGCCATTGGAATCAGGAATTGTGCTTGAGTGCTTTTTTCCAGAATCAGCGGAGTCAGTCCGGCGAAGGTAGTCAGCGAGGTTAGCAGGATGGGGCGGAACCTTGCCCCACCGGCAAACCGGATGGCTTTTATTATTGGCATGCCTTCTTTGATACGTTTATTGGTGAAATCCACCAGTACCAGTGAGTCATTCACCACCACACCGATCAATGCCAACAAACCCATAATACTACTGATGCTCAGGTCGATGCCCATGATCATATGACCACCCAAGGCACCGATAATACTGAACGGAATAACAATCATTACCATTAATGGTTGGGTATAAGACTGTAAAGGAATCGCCAGTAATACATAAATCATCAATAGGGCGATGCCGAAACCCATCTGCAGGCTTTGGCCAAACTCGCGCTGTTCACGTTGCTCACCTTCCGGGTCAAAACGCACGCCAGGGTAATCCTTGAGCAGTGTAGTCAGCCACTCATTCATTTCAGCATTGATCGCCGTCGCATCGGCCTTGTCTTTATCCAGATCCGCCGTAACATTGAGAATACGTTTACGGTCAACCCTGGATATTTTCGAGGTGCCTTTACCAATATTAACATCAGCCACCTCCGATAGCGGGATGCTAGCGCCGCCGGGTGTGCGTATATTCAGGTTTTGCAGGTCGGATAATGAGTAACGTTCTTCTTGTGGATACCGCACCATCACTTTGACTTCAGACTGATCACGTTGAATGCGTTGGGCCTGGGCACCAAAAATGGCATTACGTACCTGTGTGCCCAATTTCTGAATGTCCAGTCCGAGTTGTTCTGCATCCGGTCTGACACGGAGTTGTACTTCGGTTTTGCCGTCTTCAAAACTATTTTTTATATCAAACAAGCCATCAAATTCACCCAGCCGGGCTTTGACTTTATTGCCAACTTCATTCAGTACATCAAAATTACTACCGGTGAGTTGGACATTGATAGGTTCTCCACCCCGGCCAATTTCTGCGCGGAAGCTTAATTCTTTAACACCTGGTATTTCGCCAATCAGCGTCTGCCATTCGCGTACCAGTTGCCGGGTGCGAATATCGGCTTGGCGTATTTCGGGGGGAATTAACTCAAATGAGACATTGGCAATGTGTGACTGTCCGCTACTATTACCGCGTGGGCTACTACTGGTGCTACCGACGGTAACCAGAATATGCTGAATAACCGAGCTGTCATCCGGTTCACGGTATTTGTCTTGTAGCTGTTCAGCCAGACTAGTCATACGACTGATATGTCGCGCGGTGACTTCGAGCGGTGTGCCTTCCGGCATCTGCAAGCTGGCGGAAACGTACTCACTTTCAATGCGTGGGAAGAATACGTATTTATAGCGGCCACTGGTAACCATGACGATGCTGATGACCAGCAATACGACGAATACTGACAGGGTGGCATAGCGCCAGTGCAGCACCACTTCCAGAATTGGCCGGTGAATGTACTCAACGTACTTCTCCAGGCCGTGGGAAATAGATTGTTGAATAATGCCGAATAAGCCCATGTTCTCACGCTTACGTTGTTTCATATGAAGTAAATGCGCAGGCAGAATCAGTTTGGATTCGATCAATGAAAACAGTAAAACAGGTATGACTACCAATGGGATTTGCATGAAAATGGGTGCTCTGCGTCCCTCCAGTAATAAGAGCGGCATAAAAGCAGCTACGGTGGTCAAGACACCAAAAGTGACAGGCACTGAAATTTCCTGAGTTCCCTCAATGGCTGCCCGTATCGGGTCATTGTGCCTGCGCATGTGGGTGTAGACATTTTCTCCGGTGACAATGGCGTCATCCACCACTATTCCCAGCACCAGAATGAAGGCAAACATACTGATAATATTCATGGTGACACCTAAGTACGGCATCATAATAAACGCACCCATGAAGCTGATCGGAATACCCAGGCTGACCCAGAAGGCCAGACTTGGACGCAGGAATAATGCGAGCAGTAGTAACACCAGTCCCATACCCTGTGTCGCACTATTAACCAATGTATTCAGACGGGCTTTGACAACTTTTGAGCCATCACGCCAATAACTTAACTCAATGCCTGCGGGAAGTGTTTCGGTGCGTTCCGCCAGATAGTCTTTAACCGTAGTCGCCAGAGTGATCGCATTCTGTTCGCCGACGCGGTATACATTAATAAAAGCAGCGGGGCGGCCATCAAATCGGCTATAGAGCGGATCTTCACTAAAACCATCGACGATTTGTGCTATATCACCCAGTCGGAGCCGGGTGCCATTGGTACTGCTGAGAATACTGATATTGGCAAACTGATCTTTGCGGTACGCTTGGCCCAGTGCGCGTACCAGAATT
>CALHAO010000222.1 GCA_937931765.1 uncultured Thiotrichaceae bacterium | reverse complement strand
CGGTCTACTATCTTGCACGCCAAGATATGTCACGCTTAGACTTAGTGAATTATATTTCTCATGGAATTCAGAAAGAAGAAGACATTACGTTTGATTCGCTTGAAAGTGGTGAAGAAGAATCAGGTGCTGATGTAAATAACGAAGAGTCTGATTTTACTGAAGATGAATCGAAGTCTAGCCCATTAGAGCGTTTTGCTTCTAATCTAAATCAGGTTGCCCTAGAGGGTAAAATTGATCCTCTAATCGGTCGTGATGAAGAAGTTGAACGTACGGTTCAAGTACTTTGTCGTCGACGCAAAAATAATCCTCTTTTAGTGGGTGAGGCAGGCGTCGGTAAGACTGCGATTGCTGAAGGCTTGGCTAAGCGTATTGTTGATGGCGAAGTGCCAGAAGTGTTGGCTGAAGCTACGATATACTCGCTAGATTTGGGTGCCCTAGTTGCTGGTACTAAATACCGTGGTGACTTTGAAAAGCGCCTGAAAGCTGTGCTGAATCAAATCCGTGATGAAGATCATGCTGTTCTGTTTATTGATGAGATCCATATCATTATTGGTGCAGGTGCTACTTCAGGTGGAACCATGGATGCTTCAAACCTAATCAAGCCAGTGCTTGCTTCAGGTGAATTGAAGTGCATGGGTTCAACGACTTATCAGGAATATCACAGTATTTTTGAGAAGGATCGTGCTTTGGCACGTCGTTTCCAGAAAATTGATGTGAATGAGCCAACCATCGAAGAGACTATTGATATTCTGAAAGGGCTGAAATCCCGCTTTGAAGAACATCATGAAGTTAAATATACCCAGCCCGCGCTGAAAGCAGCGGTTGAGTTGGCGGAACGCTATATTACGGATCGTTTCTTGCCGGATAAGGCGATTGATGTGATTGATGAGGCGGGTGCTAACCGTCGTCTGAAGCCAGCCAATACCCGCAAGAAAACCATTAACGTGTCTGACATTGAAGACATTGTTGCTAAGATTGCGCGGATTCCACCCAAGACTGTATCCAGCTCAGATATGGATATTCTGAAAAATCTGGAGCGTGATCTGAAGATGGTAATCTTCGGACAGGATGATGCGATCGGTCAGTTAACTGCCGCCATCAAAATGGCGCGTTCCGGCTTGCGTGAAGAAATCCGTCCGATTGGTTCGTTCCTATTCGCAGGGCCTACTGGTGTAGGTAAGACTGAAGTGACCAAGCAATTGGCTTCTCGTATGGGTATCGAGATGTTGCGCTTTGATATGTCGGAGTACATGGAGCGTCACACGGTTTCTCGTCTGATTGGTGCACCTCCGGGTTATGTGGGTTATGACGAAGGTGGCTTGCTAACCGACGCGGTTAATAAGCGTCCGCATTCAGTGGTACTGCTGGATGAGATTGAAAAGGCTCATCCTGATGTGTTCAATTTGTTACTGCAGATTATGGATCACGGCACATTGACGGACAGTAGTGGCCGGAAAATTGATTTCAGAAATGTCATTCTGGTAATGACCAGTAATGCCGGAGCTGAAAACATTAGCCGTAAGTCGCTCGGATTTACTGTGCAGGATCATACCAGTGATGCAATGGAAGCGGTGAAGCGTACCTTTACACCAGAATTCCGTAATCGCCTGGATGCTGTGATTCAGTTTAACTCACTAACACCTGAAGTCATTGGTTCGGTGGTTGATAAGTTTATTATTAAGCTGGAAGCACAGCTGGAACCTAAAAAGGTTACCATTAAAATTGATGAGAAAGGCCGTGCGTGGTTGGCTGAGAAGGGCTTTGATCCACTCATGGGTGCACGTCCGATGGAACGTGTTATTCAGGATCATATCAAGCGCCCGCTGGCCGATGCACTGCTGTTCGGTGAGTTAGCGAATGGTGGGCACGTTGATGTCACTGAGAAAGACGGTGAGTTAGCTCTTAGTTGTGAAGGCATTGCAGCAGTGCCTGCATAATGCTTTTATTATAGCCGTTGGGTGAATCCGTAGAACGTTAGGTTTTGCGGATTTCGGGCAGTATCGGGGGCATGTTGATGTATTGCTATATGCCACTGTGCACTGTGTTTGGATTTGTTGAAGAGCCGGGAAGCCTGAAAATCTCCCGGCTTTTTTATTTGCTGCGGTAGCTGATGCGACCTTTAGTCAAATCGTATGGAGTCAGTTGAACCGTGACACGGTCACCTGTCAGAATGCGGATATAATTTTTGCGCATACGTCCGGAGATGTGTGCGGTTACTACGTGATCATTATCCAGTTTTACCCGGAAAGTCGTGTTAGGAAGTGTATCAGTCACCGTACCTTCCATTTCAATATAATCTTCTCTTGCCATAAGTCCTGTGATTCATTAATAGTTGACGCGCGTATTATCCCCGCATCTGTAAAGATAACAAGTCCTTTTTTACCTAACTGCGTGATTTGCTGGCTGGTTTGCATTAGGATGGGCGCATTTTTAGTTTTATAGCTGATGGCTTATACAAGATAGGAGTAAATGTTGATGTCGATTGCCGGACTTTTTCCTGGGCAGGGTTCTCAGTCAATAGGTATGCTGGCTGAGCTTGCAGAAAGTTTCCCCACTATTGGTGAAACATTCCGTGAGGCTTCCGATGTATTGGGGCGGGATTTATGGCTGATCGCACAACAAGGGCCTGAGGCAGAAATTAATAATACCGAAAACACACAGCCGCTGATGCTGGCTGCTGGTGTGGCTTGTCTGCGCGTTTGGCAGCAACAGCAGGGTACAGCGCCGACTGCATTAGCCGGACATAGTCTGGGTGAGTATTCTGCGTTGGTGGCTGCGGGTGTACTGACTTTTGCTGATGCTGTTAAACTGGTTGGCGAGCGTGCTCGTTTGATGCAGAATGCGGTGCCTGCTGGTGAAGGGGCTATGGCGGCTATTCTGGGCTTGGATGACGAGCAGATCGTTGCAGCTTGTGCAGCGGCAGCGCAGGGCGATGTGGTTGAAGCAGTAAATTTCAATTCTCCGGGGCAGGTAGTCATTGCCGGTTCTGCTGTGGCAGTGGCGCGTGCGATTGTTACCGCGACTGAGGCCGGGGCTAAAAAAGCGATTCCATTGCCGGTGAGTGTGCCTTCGCATTGTGCTTTAATGAAGCCTGCTGCTGAGCAGTTACTCGGTCAGCTGGCTGAAACAACTTTTTCAGTGGCTCAGGTGCCGGTGCTGCATAACATTGATGCTGCGCCACGTGATACTGCTGAATCTACCCGTGATGCATTGGCCCAACAATTGTATCGTCCGGTTCGCTGGGTAGACACAATTAAAGGTCTGCAAAACGACCATCAAGCTACAGTAGTGATTGAGTTTGGGCCGGGCCGGGTGTTGACCGGGCTGAACAAGCGTATTGAGCGGCGCATGAAAGCTGCGGCAGTATTTGATAATGCCAGCCTGGAAGCGGCTTTAAAGTTAAGTGAGGGAGCATAAATGACTGAATTAAC
>CALHAO010000221.1 GCA_937931765.1 uncultured Thiotrichaceae bacterium | reverse complement strand
CAGTGACTGACAAGACGAGTGACAACGGTATAAAATGACGCATAGTTAAGCCCCTTCATTGTTACGATCCGCTATCACTCTGCGCTGACTTAACTGACCGGTTAGTTATTAATTTACATGTGGATTAGTCCGGCGCTCCCGTCCGATAGTCGTATTTGGCCCGTGCCCCGGTACCACCACAACTTCATCCCCCAGTGTCCATAACCGGGTTTTTATAGAATCCATTAATTGCTGATGGTTTCCGCCTGGAAAATCAGTGCGGCCAACAGACCCGGCAAATAACACATCACCCACAAACACAATACCCGCTGCTTTATTAAACAGCACCACATGCCCTGGCGTATGGCCGGGTGTGAACAGTACATCGAAAGTTTCTTTGCCCAAGGTCAGTGTATCACCCGCCTTTAACCATTCAGTCGGACGAAAAGCATCATGATGTGGAAAACCAAATTGTTGCGATTGCATTGGCAGCCCATCCAGCCAATACGCATCCCCCTCATGCGGCCCGATCACCGGCAGATCATCATACTTAGCCGCGATCGCCATCGTACCACCCACATGATCCAGATGCCCATGAGTTAGCCATATCGCCACCGGCTTCAACCCTTCACGCTCAACCACTGCCTGTAATTTTTCAATATCTCCACCCGGATCAACAAAGGCACACTCAAGGGTTTCTTCACACCAGATCACGCTGGAGTTCTGCTGGAAAGGGGTTACCGGAATGCTGATGTATTTCATGATATAGCCGCTAATAATAACAAAGCGGTCATTTTATGCACCTGTTGAAAGAGTGCAAGGCTGCGATGAGCTGTGATTGAAGCGGCAGTCAGTGTTTCGCTACCCGATACAAGCCATACAACTCGCTGTAATCCCAGTCACGCATCGTCAGAATCACTGTCGACCCTTTGCGTTCACCAATCGCCAACCCGGATTCGTTTTTACTGACCTCATCAAACTCATAAGCCAGACGCTCCAGTTTGCGCTTGAATTGTTGGCTGGAGGCATCACTGAGCATCACATTCAGCACTGACAAATGTTCATTCTTACGGGTGAAGTTGGAGCGGAAGTATTCCCTTTCGATTTTCTCACGGAATAACTGCTGAATCGGGCCATTTTCACGCCACTTGAAGTGTGGCGAGGCGAGTAAGCGAATGCGATTACCAGGCTGTAATTCGACCATCCCCAGCCGGTCAAGGTGAGCCAGATAACGAATGCAGCTCGTCAGCTCAAACTTATAGTGCTGCATGATTTCATCTAACGACCAGCGATTTAATACCAGTACCGTAATGAGTAATAACTCCAGATCACCGGCAATTTCTTTTTCCTGTTCATGGCTTAATTCGCTAAGGCTATTCGACTGATCCTGCTGCATTTCAAATACCAACTCTGATATTTCCATGCCTAATAAATCACAGATAGCATCTAATCGCTGTAGGGATATATTTTGTGAGGAAAAAAGACGTTTAACACTGACTTCAGATAATTCAAGGCATTTTGCCACATCTGCATAAGTTTTATCTTCACGTTTCAGTAAACGCTTTAAAGTATTAATCAACTGATTGGTCTGTGCCATTACTATTCCACGTAAACTAACCCAATAATTATAAAGTTTCTGTATCAGGATGTATGTGAACTAGTTCACAAAGTTGAATAATTTATTTGAATAGCTTGATAGCGCACATGAAAAAATTTCACTCCCAAGCATGAAAGCACAGGAGCACCAGCCTAAACCGGTGCTCCTGTTATAGTGGTCAAATGGCCACCACATTAAGAGCGGCAGATAGTATCCTGATCAATCCGCACCATCTCACCGTCGAAGCTGCGGAAGCTGAATGAAACCGGCTTTTCCGCATATTCTTTGGCGCGTTTGCAAAGGATCTCACAGGCAAGCTGCTCACCCAGACGCAGACTACGGGTATTGTCAGAGCGCCAGTGCACGCCCCCCATACTGCGTCCCATTGCGATATTACTGGCCAGCTTATTCAGCTCACCGCCAATGGTCATCAGATGAGCATCATAGCCGTGGTAATCGCTCGGCGCATCAAAGTACTCACCGCCCAGATGCTGCCCCGGTTGCAACAGACCCTGCGTATCCAGACCGCTCAACTCCCATGGCTCCTTACGGGCCACATGTTCCGGTGGCAAAGACTGATACAATGGTGCTGCCTCATCAAACCAGGCTTTCAGAATGGTGATACAGGCTCCGGCAACCGTCGCATGTCCCGCACCATAAGCCGGGTGGTTCGGCGAGCCAGCTGAGAACGCCATTGGCAGGAAGTAGCTGCGGTACTTGTCGTACACCTGCTGCAAGGCTTCCGAACCGGTCACTAAATCACCGATACCATAGTCCTTAGTTCCCTGCTTTGGTGGCCCCTGTAGTTGCATCTGCAGCAAACCGCCATACACCTCCGGGCGGCAGCGACGGTGCACCAACCACTTCTGACGCCAGACAATTTTCAGCGCCCGGCTCGCCACTTCAGACACCAGCGTCAGCAAGTCCGGGCCACCCAGCGTGGCAAAACCGTGTTCACGCTGATAAACCGGATGCTCTCCAGCATACGGGTTGCCTTTATCCAGCGGCGCACCTACCGAATCCAGGAACAACGCAGCGTTAAAGTAAGCCTGATGCAGTGCATCACGGTTCACGAAGCGAGCCAGGTCACGCATGGTAGAAACATAACGGGTAGTGCCATCCGCCGGATAATATTGCTCACGACCCAACCGCTGATCCTCATAATTATTACAATTACCATAATCACGACCATAACGATCTGTACCCTGATCCTGTGCTAACATCCAATCCTCATAACCGGTCAGGAAATCCTTATCGCGGACATAAGGCACCTGTTTAGCACTGATACGCTGCACACCATACGGCACATCGCGTAACAGAAACTGGCTGACCAGCGGGCCATATTGCTCATCCGGCAAGCCACAGCGGAACAGGGTTTGTGGGCTGACATCCAGCGCTAATCCCTGTGGCGCGTGCTGTTGATGCGCATCGTACTTTTCGCTTCCAAGCGTTTTTTGTGGCAGATCCAGACCCAGCTGCAAGGCTCCGGCGGAGCTATCCTCGTTCAGCGCCACTTTGAAAGCTTTTTCAATATCTTTCACAGCTTCACTGACTTTAGGATTCAGATTTTCCGGAGAAAATTCCGCCAGCGGCACATCACGCAGCAACGCCATCCAGTACAGCTCGACCATTTCGGCGGCGCTACTGGCAGACAAAATACCCGGTGCCGGTAACATCTCCACCTGTTTTGGGCTTAAACCCAGCGTTTCAGAGGCTGCCCCAGCCAGCGGGTTGGTAAACGCAGCAGCGTCTTCCGTACCACGTGCAACCGTTTCAAAATCGACATCTTCACCCGCTTCCAGCTGCTGACAGATATCTTGAAAATGCTCGTAAGCATCGCCCTCAACCTCGCCATAAGCATTATGTGGCAGTGATTTATGGAAATTACCGATATAGTTTTCCAGTTGCTCATCACCGTTTGGCTGTGGGCCATAATCAAGGTTTGCTTGTTTCATCACTTAACTCCTGTTGTGTGTTGTATTGGTGGGAGTAATAGTGACGCACTGAATAAAAAATAAAAATCCCGTAAAAGTGTTCCGGTGGAAATTATTATCATAACAATTTGTTACGATGTTTAATCTCAGAGTTATTATATGATTAACAGGCCTACAACTAAGCTTAAACACTAAGCCGATTTCATACCAGCGTCAATGGTATCTTCAGATGATACTCCAGGTTTTATATAAAGACACAAATAGAATATTGATTGATCAAACATGGCCTGATGAATAAGCTTTACCCATATCGCAACACACTCAGGTTTATCACACAATGAAAGATATGGGCTTTAAGACAAAAGGAGCTGATAACTTAGAAAATGCAGGAGGCTTATCATGAAATGTGATAGTGAGAAGACACAACAGACAAGGCAGAAAGTTGTGCAACAATTACGCTCCAATAGTCGCTGGGGACGCAAAATTTATCCTTTCTTATACGGTAAGGGCTATGTCACAGAACAGGATGAAAAAGAGGAGAAGAAAGGACTCCGGGCTTTACACGGACAGGACTTTGCCACCATGGCGCTGTTGCTATATCACCGCCATGCCACATATGACGAACCTTTTACAGTCCGCTCCTTGTCCAAGGCTATGGATGGTGCTGATGAAAATGCACAAAAAGCCCAGGAGCGGCAGATTATGCGCCTACTCAAAGCCACCGCTGGCTACCGGCTGGTAAATTTCGAGCGCGGTATTCATCAGGGGCAGCGCGAATGTATTCATATCACGCCGGATGACTGGCTGATTGAATTTTTAGAAGATCATTTTTTCAACGAACAATGAGGTACTAACCATGAGAATAATGCAACAACGATGGTCAACACAATTACTATTGGCTTGTGCACTCGGCCTGGCCTGTATAAACGCTCAGGCCGATGTCGACACCAAAAGCCTGGATGATTATCTGAATGAAACAGAAAGCGGTAAACTGCTGCCGATTTTCAGACCACAGTTGCCCCACAAGTAATCCAGCGGCACCGGGCATGGCGGTTTGCAACAAACTGTCATGTCTTATAAAGCATTTGACAGCAAACCCACCGCTCCCTACCATAACCTCTGCGCCGATTTGAACATCAGCTTGCGGGCGCATTAAAAATACAGCTAAAGCGGCGAGCCTGCTTTAGCCTTCATAGTTTAGCGGGTTTTTTTGTACCCGCCATTTGTATCGAGGCCATTATGATGAACAACGATTCCTGGGATTTTAATACGCTGGCAGTACGTGCCGGACACAACCGGACACATGAAATGGAGCACGCGGAAGCTATCTTTCCCACCTCCAGTTTTGTCTTCAATAACGCCGCAGAAGCCGCCGCCCGTTTTGCCGGTGATGAGCCGGGCAACGTCTATTCGCGGATGAGCAACCCCACGGTGCGCTATTTTCAGGATCGGCTGGCGGCGTTAGAAGGTGGAGAAAGTTGTGTGGCGACCTCTTCCGGCATGTCTGCCATCTTGTCGGT
>CALHAO010000220.1 GCA_937931765.1 uncultured Thiotrichaceae bacterium | reverse complement strand
ATTCAGCAGCTTCGGGTTAGCAAACGTCGCCCGTTGCGCCGTCAGGTGATCACCACGGTGAGTGGCATAAGAGTTGAAATCTTCTTCCGGCAGCCCCATCTTGTGCAGATAAGCACCCGCTGCACTGTCCAGCATAATCGCGTTAGAAGGGGAGAGGTGATCGGTGGTGATATTGTCACCCAATACCGCTAATGGACGCATACCTTTCATAGTACGCTCACCCGCTAAGGCACCTTCCCAATAGGGCGGACGACGAATATAAGTACTCTGTGGCCGCCAGTCATATAACGGGCTTTCCGCTTCGGTAATCACACCTAGCTCAAACATCGGCTGGTAGATCTCACGGAACATTTCCGGCTTGACACTTTCCGCGACGATGGCATCAATCTCTTCGTCAGCAGGCCAGATGTCCTTCAGGGTAATCAGGTTACCGTCTTTATCCGTACCCAGTGCGTCGCGTTCAATATCAAAACGCATAGTGCCAGCGATAGCGTAAGCGACGACCAGAGGAGGGGAGGCGAGGAATGCCTGTTTGGCATATGGGTGGATTCGGCCATCGAAGTTACGGTTACCGGATAATACAGCGGTCGCATACAAATCACGCTCAACCACTTCCTGCTGAATCTTCGGATCAAGCGCCCCCGACATACCGTTACAGGTAGTACAGGCGTAACCCACAATGCCGAAACCGAGTTTTTCCAACTCAGGCAATAAACCGGCTGCTTCCAGATATAGTTTTGCGACCTTAGAACCCGGTGCAAACGAAGACTTAACCCACGGCTTACGTATCAGGCCTAATTCATTAGCTTTCTTCGCTACCAAACCGGCAGCCACCACATTGCGCGGGTTTGAGGTATTAGTACACGAAGTAATCGCCGCAATAATCACCGCACCATCCGGCATTAAGCCCTCAGCTTCTTCCGCCTGCGCTTTGTCCAGGCCGACCGCAATACCACGTTCCACTAAATCAGCCGTTGCCAAACGACGATGCGGATTAGAAGGCCCGGCCATATTACGTTCCACTGCCGACAAATCGAAGGTCAGCACCCGCTCATATTCAGCCGTTGCCAGATCATCAGCCCACAGGCCGGTTTCTTTCGCATACTGCTCAACCAATGCTACCTGCTCCGGCTCACGTCCGGTGAGTTTCAGGTAATCAATGGTTTGTTCGTCAATATAGAACAATCCCGCTGATGCGCCATACTCCGGTGTCATATTAGAAATCGTTGCCCGATCACCAATAGTCAGGCTCTTCGCCCCCTCACCGTAGAACTCAAGGTAAGCCGATACCACTTTCTGCGCCCGCAGGAATTCAGTAATCGCCAGTACAATATCTGTCGCCGTAATACCAGGTTGACGTTTACCGGTCAGTTCCACACCAATAATATCCGGCACACGCATCATAGACGGCTGACCCAACATCACAGTCTCGGCTTCCAGACCACCAACACCCAGCGCGATAACACCCAGTGCATCAACATGTGGTGTGTGCGAATCCGTACCTACGCAGGTATCAGGGAAAGCCACACCATCACGCGCCTGAATCACCGGCGACATCTTCTCCAGATTGATCTGGTGCATGATGCCGTTACCAGCGGGGATCACATCAACGTTTTTAAACGCTGTTTTTGTCCACTCGATAAAGTGGAAACGATCTTCATTACGGCGATCTTCAATAGCACGGTTCTTATCAAATGCCTCAGGATCAAAACCTGCAGCTTCCACCGCCAGTGAATGATCAACAATCAACTGAGTCGGTACTACCGGATTTACTTTGGCCGGATCACCACCCTGATCAGCAATCGCATCACGCAGACCTGCTAAATCAACTAAAGCGGTCTGACCGAGAATGTCATGACAAACCACCCGTGCCGGATACCAGGGGAAATCCAGATCCTGTTTGCGCTCAATAAACTGTTTCAGTGCATCAGTTAACTGCGCCGGATCACAACGGCGCACCAATTGCTCTGCTAAAACACGCGAAGTGTAGGGCAGTTTGGCATACGCACCGGCTTCAATCGCATCAACCGCAGCGCGGGTATCGAAGTAGTCCAGGGCAGTACCCTGAAGGGTCTTGCGGTATTCTTTATTCATCATTATGGGTTTACCTTTATTCTGAACGGGCCATCTTAGTAGTCACGCAGATGAAACTTACGCTTTTCCAGCGGAACCCACTGCAGATTTTCCGGGCCGGTATAATTGGCACTCGGGCGGATAATTTTATTGTCTGTACGTTGTTCCAGGACGTGAGCACCCCAGCCAGACATACGCGCGATGACAAACAACGGTGTGAACATATCAGTAGGCACACCCATTTGCTCATACGACACTGCTGAGAACCAATCAAGATTCGGGAACATTTTTTTCATGTCCCACATGATAGTTTCTATACGCTCCGCCACATCATACATCGTGACGTCACCATTTTCTTCCGATAGCTCTTTAGCCACCCGTTTGATGACATCGTTACGTGGATCACCGATAGTATAAACCGGGTGGCCAAAACCGAGAATAATTTCCTTACGTTCCATGCGCTGACGAATATCAGCTTCCGCCTCTTCAGGTGAACTATAGCGCTTCTGGATACGGCTCGCTGCTTCGTTGGCTCCGCCGTGTTTCGGGCCACGTAACGCACCGATAGCGCCGGTAATCGCCGAGTAAATATCGGAATTTGTTCCTGCAATCACCCGCGCAGTAAAAGTAGAAGCATTTAACTCATGCTCAGCATACAAAATCAAGGAGGTGTGCATCGCACGTACCCATGACTCTGGTGCTGGCTTACCATGTAATAAATGCAGGATATGTGCACCGATATTGTCATCATCCGTTTCAACGTCAATGCGCTTACCGTTCACCGCGAAGTGATACCAATACATCAACATTGAGCCAAAGCTAGCCATTAAGCGATCAATGATCAACCGTGCCTCGTCTTGCGGCATCGTTTCACGTTCCGGCAGACAAGTGCCCATAATAGAACAACCGGTACGCAGAACATCCATCGGATGTGCGGAGGGCGGCAGGGCTTCTAATGCTTGTTTAACCGGTGTTGGCAATCCGCGCAGTCGCTTCAATTTGGTTTTATAAGCTTCCAACTCAGCTTCATTCGGCAGGTGCGTGTGAACCAGCAGATAAGCGATCTCTTCAAAAGTAGCTTCTTCTGCAAAATCAAGAATATTATAGCCACGGTAATGTAGGTCGTTACCCATACTACCTACAGTACATACAGATGTGTTTGCTGCTTTTGCACCTGATAGCGCCACAGACTTCTTAACTTTTGATTTAACTGGTTCAGACATAATTTCCCTTCCTCACATGTTGTGTATATTTAAATAGTCAGTGTTGTGTTGCTTTCAACACACTGCTATTCAGCCCCTTTCTCAGCAAACAGCTGATCCAGTTTCTGCTCAAACTCGTGGTAACCAATCGTGTCATACAGTTCCATGCGGGTTTGCATGTTATCAATGACATTCTTTTGTGTACCCTCATCTAATAGGTGCTGGTAAACGTTTTCAGCAGCTTTACTCATCGCACGGAACGCACTCAGTGGATACAAAGCCAGTTTCACGCCCACGCTAGCGAGTTCATCAGTAGTGAAAAGTGGCGTAGAGCCGAACTCAGTGATATTCGCTAATACCGGCACATTCACTGCTTGCGTAAATTCAGCGTATTGCGACAACTCGACCATAGCTTCCGGAAAAATCATGTCAGCACCGGCTTCAGCACAAGCCATAGCACGATCAATCGCCGACTGCATACCTTCAACCGCTAATGCATCAGTACGTGCCATAATCACAAAGCTGTCATCAGTACGCGCATCGACTGCAGACTTCACCCGATCAACCATTTCCTGTTGTGAAACAATGGCTTTATTCGGGCGGTGACCACAGCGTTTTTGCATTACCTGATCTTCAATATGAAAACCACCGGCACCTGCCTGGCAAACTTCACGGGTAGCGCGAGCAATATTAAAGGTGCCACCCCAGCCGGTATCAATGTCTACCAACAGCGGTACAGAAGTTACTGCTGTGATTCTTTTTACATCTTCCAGCACATCGTGCAGGGTAGTGATACCCAAGTCAGGAATACCTAAAGAGGAGGCTGCTACACCACCACCGGAAAGGTAGATGGCTTTATGGCCGACTTTTTCTGCCATGATGCCGCAGTTTGCTGTTACTGCACCAACTACCTGCAAAGGGTCATTTTCTGCTACTGCCTGACGCAGTTTTTGTCCGGGGGTCATAGTCATTTGTTCTCTTCCATCATCACTTTAATACTTTTCCACGCACCGCTAATATGGCGTCGCATGAGTAATTCCGCTAAATCACCGTCGCCATCTGCGATAGCTTCGACCATTTGGCGGTGTTGTTTTAATGCCATGTGGGTACGATTGCGCAGGTGGCTGGTCTGATACCGACACATGCGCAATAACTGGTATAACTCACCCACCAGCAAATCAATTAACATCTGGTTGCGGCTGCCCTGAGCGATGTGGAAATGGAAATCAAAATCCCCCTCGCTCTGAAAATAGCTTTCGCCACCTGACTCTTCTATCTGTTTTTCATGTGCATCGAGTAAGCCAAATAATGCGCTGACTTCCTGTTCCGACATTTGTTCTGCCGCCATGCGACAAGCCATGCCTTCCAGTGCTTCACGCACACGGTACAAATCAGCCAGCGCAGTCATATCTAATTTGATAACTCTGGCTCCTGCATGTGGCACACGTTTAACCAGTCGCATGCCCTCCAGTTCGCGAATAGCCTCACGCAACGGGCCACGGCTAATGCCATAACGAGTAGCCAGATCGGCTTCACTTAATTTCTGTCCTTGCTGTAACTCACCGGTAATTATTGCCTCAGTGAGTCGCAGGGATGCTTTATCGGAAAGGGTTTTTTCTACTACTAGCGGTGTAGCCATGTGATTGCTCCGATTGTTGACAATCATTCAGAGATAATAGCATTTCTCAGGATAATTGGAAGTTTTTTAGTTGTTTTGTTAACAAAACTGGAAGTTATGATATAAAAATAATCGAATTCATGTCGCTGAAACGACTAATGTTATGACAATAAGTAATTACTCAAAAAGAATACAACAACACCGGTTAGAATTGTCAACAATGGCTGCTGTTTCCATAGACCGATTACAAATGCGCTCAGTGATCCGAGTAACCAGGGGTTCTGCCAGTCGAACATCAGTGTTTGATCCGGCATCAGAATCATCGGTGTAATGATAGCTGTCAGCACAGCAACCGGCACAAACCGTAACGCATCCTCCACCCATACCGGCAGAACTACTTTATGGGCACGCGCATAAAGCACAAAACGCACGCCAAAGGTCACTACAAACATGCCCAAAATAATGGCTATCATTAGTCAGTTTCCTTTTCAGCAAGTACTGACAAGTGGGGTTGCGAATTCTTTTTCTGAAGCCTGTGCTTGGCATAATCAGTAAGCACACCTGCGCCCACACCCAACAGAGCAGCCAGCAACATACCGAGATTATTGGGCAGGTCGTGTAATATCAACGAGAAGGCAGCAGCACATAAAAATGCACTCCAATAGGGAAGGGTGCGCAGGTAGGGAGTGATAATACCGATAAAGGTAGCTACCATCGCAAACTCAAGCCCCCATTCACTTAAGCCCGGAATTAACTCCCCGGCCACCACGCCAATCACTGTGGTGATATTCCACATCAGATAGTAAGCGAGGAACGCACCGAGATAAGCCCAGTGGCCGGTTTCCTGCTCCAGCTTACCACTGGCATAATGCGGTTTTACGGCGGCGTAAGTTTCATCAATCAGACCAAAACCCAATACCACGCGCCACGGCATAGTGAGGTGGCGGATATATTTGATGAAGTCAGCTGCATATAGAAGGTGGCGCAGGTTAACAATAAAGGTGGTGGAAACAATCACCCACAATGGTGCGTCCACGGCGATTAATCCCAGCGCTACAAACTGCGATGATCCCGCGAAGACAATCAGCGACATGGCAATCGGTATCCAGGGTTCCAGCCCCTGACTGATAGCCAGCGAACCAAAGATCAGGCCAAACGGCACGCCGCCGATTATCATTGGGAGGGCAGCCAGTGCACCGAAGCGCATGGCTGAAAACTTAGTCATAACGATAATAGCCCGATTGTTAACAATCCGACCATATATGCAGTGTTAACCAAGGTTTGTCAATATCCGTAATAGAGGAAATCATTTGCTTTTGAGGTGCATTATTCATACTGCTGGCAGGGCCGGGTAGGGTGTCTTTTAACAGGTATGTACCTTGCTCAGTGCAATCTGTACGCCATAAGTGCATGGAAAAATAACAAAGTTCGATTTTATTATGCTGCTAGGGAAGGGCGGCTGTAAGGGCTTACATTACTTCTATCGCACTATACTATGATAGAAGCTATTAATGAGCTTAAAACGGCTTAAAATTGCTCGTCTCACATTGTAGAATTATACCGGCTTACTGGAACTCAAATAGTATAATTTATATTTGTAAAGGCTTATTTTGGGTTTATGCTGATTTTTTTAAAAGTTTTTTCAAAAATTGGAATCAGCACCTAAAATCTTATGAATTATCCATCTGGTACGAAAAAGCCCCCAGTATTTTGTGATCAGCCTTTCGTATCTCGTAGGATTGCCCGCATATAGATAGTAGGCTCTACTCTTTTCTTTTTACTTTGGTTGGAGCCTCTGTTTTATTCACGCCTACCGTGTTTGTTTTAGTACAGGTCTTGTAGGCTTGGCCGGGGAAAATTGACTGTTCGGTGCAAAAGGGCGGTTACCGGAAATCAAGCACCAGAATCTTTAATTTAACATAATATACATTATGCGAAGTTATAGATTAACTGATATATCCTGGTTTTATCGCCTTTCTACCGCTCCTCTACGTGCACAGAATGCCTGCCAACTACATGACAAGCATTCTGTGCAATCTCAGCTACTATCAAATATTACGATTCTTCCCGTAACCACCGCGCCACATCTTTTGAGTAATAAGTCAGAATCCCATCAGCACCCGCACGCTTCATGCTTAACAAAGCTTCCAGTACACAAGCTCGCTCATCAATCCAACCATTCATGCCCGCAGCTTTCAACATCGCATACTCACCACTGACATGATACGCAAACGTAGGTACCTTCAATTCATCCTTGATGCGCCGGACAATATCCAGATACGGCATGCCTGGTTTCACCATTACCATGTCAGCGCCTTCCTGAAGATCCATCGCTACTTCCCGCAACGCTTCATCGGTATTAGCCGGGTCCATCTGGTAGCTGTACTTATTTGCG